>LXTK01000202.1 GCA_001643475.1 Proteobacteria bacterium SPGG2
CCGATCTCAACGTCGACGTCGAAAACACCGTCCCGAACCCTGACGTTTCCGATCCTGCTTCGGCAGACGATCGACCCGTTAGCTGTTTCAAGTTCGCCTTGCAGCGCCAGCATGAAGCTATGCGAATCGATAATTCCTGTGGACGGCGAGAGCAGCCCCGCCTCGCAGCGGACCGCTGGCTCCATATTCAAGACGTCGTTGCAAGAGAGCCACTTGAGATCATTGACACCGTTCGCGTTCGCCTGGGCAGCATATTTTTGAAGTGACGGTAAATCGGCTGCCGATGTGGCAACGATAATCTTACCTGTTCTCTGAAATGCCACTTGCCTGTCCTCGCAGTATCGGTACAACAATTCCCGGCCTGCAACACAAAGTTTTGCTTTCAGTGAATTTTCGGGATAGTAGATACCTGCGTGAATGACTTCCGAGTTGCGGCTGCTCGTATGACTCCCAATATTAGGCTCGGCCTCAAGAATCACCACTTCCCGCCCGGCTAATGCCAGGCGTCTGCCGATGGCGATCCCTATGACGCCTGCTCCAATAACGATGCAATCAAGTTTCTTAGGCATGCGATTGCTTGCAACGGACCAGGAAATTCGGGATTACTGACTCAGATAATCAGAGATGGAATCCACCACATAGTCTTGCTGCGCACAAGACAGCTCAGGATATACCGGCAATGACAAGACAGCATTCGCCGCGGCCTCGGATTCGGGCAGGTCACCTTCCCGGTAASCRWRTTCCTTGAAGCACTCAGGAAAGTTGTCCAGACTGAATCGGTCGTAAATGGTTTCATCGGTCATGTTTGCCTGGGCGATGAACTTTGTCGAAGGGTAGTAATATCCCTCCTCCTGCCAGTGAACCGCGATTTGTGCTTCTGACGCCTCAGTCTCTTCTTTTGCCATGGCCTGATCTCCTCAAAATGAAAGATAGTGCTAAAGTCTCGTCTTCGATGATTCGCGAATCCGCCCGCGTTTTACGCGAACTTATTGTGTTCAAACCGCGGGTTTTTCCCTAACCGTTCAAAACGGGCCGTGCACGCACGGCCCGTCGCCAATGAGCCATTCTTTCTTCTAATATCCTGGGGCGCCGGTTAACACCCACCGTGCCGATCCAAGGACCCACGTGCAGTAACCGAGCTACCGACACGCACCGTGGGGCGAACGCAAACAACAAGATCACCTTGTCGAGCTGGCGGTCGGTTTCGCGGATCTGGGCCATGACACTCCGGTTGGGCCAAGAATTGTTACTAAAAGTAACAAAACTGCCGGCGGAGGCCAAGGCTATCGCTAACTGTAGATCAGGATTCTGCTAGAAATGCGGCGCTAAAAACAGCATGCCTCAATACATGTGCTGCCCACCATTGATATCGATAGTGGAGCCGGTGATAAAACTGGCATCGCCACTGGCCAGAAATAACACCCCGCGGGCGATCTCGCTGGCTTCGCCGAGCCGCCCGACCGGGATGGTGGCAACAATCTTCTGCAGCACCTTTTCTGGTACGGCGAGAACCATATCGGTAGCAATATAGCCGGGGGCAATAGCATTGACGGTAATCCCCTGCGCTGCGCCTTCTTTGGCCAGTGCCTTGGTGAAGCCATGGATGCCCGACTTGGCGGCGGCGTAATTGACCTGGCCGTACTGGCCGGCTTGGCCGTTGATTGAACCAATGCTGATAATGCGGCCAAACTTTCGCTCGCGCATCCCCTCGATGACCGCCCGAGACATGTTGAAACATGATGACAGGTTGGTCTGGATAACCTGGTTCCATTTTTCGTAGTCCATCTTATGCAGCGTGCCGTCACGGGTAATGCCGGCATTGTTGACCAAGATGGTAATTGGTCCAAGATCGTGCTCGATTTGGCGAACGCCTTTTTGGCAGGCGTCGAAATCGCTGACGTCGAACTTGTAGTTGGGGATACCTGTGCGCTCGGTAAACGCCTTGGCGGCTTCATCATTACCGCCATAGTTGGCGGCAACCTTATGGCCAGCATCGTTCAACGCGGTGGCGATGGCCTCACCAATGCCTCGGGTGCCACCGGTAACGATTGCGACTCCACCCATGGTGGTTCCTCCTCTGTGGTGTTGTCTCTAAGTTCTTGACATTAATAGCAAAGATAATATTGCTGCACTGCAGCAAACAAATTCCTACGTTCGCACTCCTGGGATCGTATGTCAAGCAGCGTGCTTTGAGTTGCGACCAATTGGTGAGATGACCTTGGTTTGTGGGGCGTGGGGGTGTCCGCACGACTCGCACAACCCTCGCTATATGATCTCGAAGTAGCGCTCCATCTCCCAGTCGGTGATGTGCTTGCGAAATTCACGCTCCTCCCATTCGCGGGTGGCCGCGTAGTGATCCACAAACGCATCACCGAACCACTCGCGCGCCATCTTCGATGCTTTTAACCGTTGCGCCGCCTCCCATAAGGTAGCCGGCAGCTGCAGACGTTTCGGGAATTTTTTTTCGTAGGCATTACCCTCTACCGGCGGCTCCGGCTCCAGCTTGTGCTCGATGCCATAGAGCCCAGACGCGAGCGCCGCCGCCAATGCAATGTAGGGGTTGGCGTCGGCGGCAGCAATGCGATACTCGACACGCTGCGCCTTGGCGCTTCCGGGGATCACGCGCAAGGCACACGTACGGTTGTCGATACCCCAGCTGGCCTCGGTCGGCGCCCAGAAACCGGGAATCAGGCGCGTGAATGAATTAACGGTTGGCGCTATGAGACTTAGAAGCTCTGGCAACAGCCGTTGTTGGCCGGCCACAAAGTGACGCTGGATATCACTCATGCTATATGGCTTTCCCGAATCATGAAACACAGCGTCCTCATTAGCGTCTTTCAACGACAAGTGGATGTGACCGCTTTGGCCCGGCCAGTCGGGTGACCACTTTGCCATAAACGTCGCCATCAGATTGTTGCGCTGGGCCAGCACCTTGGCAAAGGTCTTGAACAGTGCCGCCTTATCCGCCGCGCTTTCGGCCACATCAACCGCGATCGCTGCCTCCAGTACACCAGGGCCGGTTTCCTCATGCAGCCCTTCCAACCCGAAGTCCATGGCTTCACACATGGACAAGAGCGCGTGGTAGAACTCGGCGTGGGCCGAGTTGCGTAATACGGAGTAGCCGAAAAACCCGGGCGCCAGTGGTTTGAGGTTGCGGTAGTTCTTTTCGCGCACCGAATGGGGCGTTTCCTCGAACAGGAAGAACTCATACTCAAGCGCCGCGTACGGCTTGTATCCCATACTATCGGCCTTCTCGATCACACGCCGCAGCATTCCGCGTGGGCACAGAGCTTCCGCTGGGGGCGCAAACTCGCCCAGGAAAAACAACATATCGCCCTCAAACGGGATGTTGCGGCAACTCTGCGGGAGGATTCGCACCAGGGCATCCGGATAGCCTGTGTGCCAGCCGGTGAATGTCACATTGTCGTAGAGCTGGTCGTACGAATCCCACCCCAGCACGACATCGCAGAATCCGAAACCTTTGTCCAAGGCCGAAAAGAACTTCTCACGCGACATGTACTTGCCGCGCAACACGCCATCGATATCAAACACGCCCGCCTTCACATGAGACAGCCCAAGCTGCTCGACGATGGCTTTGGCGTCGGCCGCGGTACGGACGTCTTTTGGTTCCATGGCACCCTCCAAGAACTGGATTCGTTATTGGGCTCGCTGGTACACGCGAGTCCGCGCCGGTCCATGTTCAGACACAGTCCGATTTAAGTCGAAAGGGATCACGTTTCGCCCATCTGTACGATCGCGATCGTTCGCAAGCTGTGGACGGATTAGCGTCAACACCCAGCCCCTTGCTTTGGCCGCCTTCGCGCGCTCGCGTACCGTGAATGTCTCTCGCGGAAGCCGCGAGGTAGACAAGCGCTGCTTGTATCGTCCGCTGCCAGCAGCCTACGGGATGTCAGGCCCGAGGGCAACGCCCCAATAGCCATACGAGTCGAAACACCAGCGTGACAAGCTGGCAATTTCTGCACGAAAATGTAGCCTAAAGATAGGGATGGAACAGGCCTAAGTGCGAACCAGTCACATGAGCGAGAACCGCATAGCGATCGACCGACCAGCGCCGCTCATCGGTGTCACCACCTACGGGCGCAATGAGGACAACCGTTTTGAGCTGCAAGGGAATTATATTGACGCTGTGCGGCGGGGCGGCGGCATACCGCTGTTGTTACCACCCGGCGAAGCTCGATGGCAGCAATTGTTCCAACATCTGCATGGCCTAGTGCTGACGGGCGGGGGCGATTTGGATCCTAAGCATTATGGCGGTCAAGATCATGAGGCCATCTATATGATGGATCGCGAACGCGACGCGAGCGAACTCGCCTTGGGGCTTGCCGCGGTTGAGAACGGTCTACCGACGTTGGGGGTCTGCCGGGGCGCACAGGTGCTCAATGTTGCACTCGGCGGCACTTTGTACGAACACCTGCCAGACGCAGTTGGTGACGCCGTGGCACATCGTGCCCCGCCACGCGAACCCGTGGCCCACACCGTCAAGGTAAAAGCGAATTCCCGATTGGCAGACATCGTTAAGGAACTGGAGTTTTCTTCGATGTCTTGGCACCACCAAGGACTAAGGGACGTTGCGCCTGGGCTTGAAGTGGTGGCGCACGCGCCTGATGGCGCAATAGAGGCGATTGAAATGCCGGATCATCCCTGGTTGATCGCAGTACAGTGGCATCCCGAGCTGACCGCGGCCCATGATCCGGTGCAACAGCGTCTATTCGATGCCCTGGCGCATGCTGCCTTGGCGTCGCAGAACACGACCAGGCAACACTAGATCAACGAGCGCTGTGCGGCCAGATTGGCCACGCTGGGTTGGCGCTGGGCACGTCACCCCTAACAGAGCCCACAATGGCAGCAACTAAACACATCGCTAGCGCGAGCTTAGCGGTAGAGTTATCGATATCGTCCCTCGGTTAGGCCGGCTGGATGTTTCTCCGATTGTCGGACTCCCGGATCCACCAGATGACGGGCAGTGCAAGCACGACCATCCAGGCCTTGCCGACAATTTGACCCGCCAGGAACTCCAGGCTGCCGAAGGCAAGGTGCAGGAAAACAATGCTGTCTACCACCAGACCCAGGGTGCTGCTCGCGAAGACGGCGAGGACGAACCGGCGTTCCTGAAGCGGCGTATAGACGGCGAAATCGGCCATCTCTGACAGGAGAAACGCCGTCCCCGAGGCCGCCACGAGGGCAGTGGGGGCAACAACGGCGGAGAGCACGGCACCGGCCAGGATGGCGGCCACGGCCCACAGTCTGCCGAGGCGTCGCTGGACCAGGTCGCGCAGCACCAAAGCAAGCCCGACCATCAACACACCGCTGGGCGCCATAAGCTTAGGCGCTACCGGGATGAGGCAGGGACCCTGGGGCACGCAGGTCAACCCGACGTTGCCAATCATCCAGTTGGCCATGGGGATACAGGCCGTAAACGCGAGGAGGTAAGCGTAGCCTTCTATTCTTAGCCGGGTCATAAGTTATCGGGGCCAAGCTCGAGGCATCGAGGTTCAGCGTAGATGCGGTGTTCGCCGACGTGGCCAGGCCATGATGGTAATAAAACAAGCAGTCGCAGCCACCACAATGGCAGGACCGGCGGGAATATCCCATCGCAGAGACCCGAACAACCCCGCAACCACTGACAACACACCGATAATTGCGGCAATTACCGCCATCTGTTCGGGCGTGGCAGACAGTCGCCGCGCCGCGGCGGCCGGTATGATCAATAGTGAAATAATGAGCAGAATACCCACGATCTTCATGCCTACCGCGATAGTGCCCGCGATCAGCAATGTGAAGACCAGCCGGGCACGCGTCACTGGTACGCCTTCGACCTCGGCAAGATCCTCGTTAACCGTAGACGACAGAAAGGAACGCCAGATAAGCGTTAGCGCCGTGATGGTCACTATCACGAGCGCATAGATCACAATCAAATCTTCGACCGACACCGCAAGCACATCGCCAAATAAATAGGACAACAAGTCGACACGTATACCTTCGATAAAGGCCAACGCTACCAACCCCAACGCCAAGGCACTGTGCGCAAGAATGCCTAGCAAGGTGTCGCTTGCTAATAATCGTTGACGCTCGAGCCATACCAACAAGATGGCGAGTAACAAACACAACACAAATATGCTCACCGTCAGATTGATACCAAGCAGTAAACCGAGCACCACCCCCAGCAACGCCGAGTGCGATAGTGCTGCGCCAAAAAAGGCCTGTCGCCGCCACACCAGGAAGCAGCCGAGCGGTCCTGCCACGAGCGCGATGCCGACGCCAGCCAACATGGCGCGAATGAAGAAATCTTCCATTACGGACCTACACTACTGCTTCGCTTTGCTTCGTCGACCGGTACGGGTTCGCCGGCGACATCGTGACGGTGATCATGATGATGCGTATAAACCGCGAGGGTTTCCGCCACATGTTTGCCGAACAACGATACAAACTGGGGATCCCGTGCCACCGACCGCGGATGGCCGGTGCAACAGACGTGGCGATTGAGACAGACGACGGTGTCGGTCGCGGCCATCACCACGTGCAGCTCGTGCGATACCAGCAAGACACCATAACCGTAACGATCACGCACGTCGGCAATTAGACGATAGAGCTCTGATTGGCTTGACACATCAACCCCGGCCAGCGGCTCATCTAGAACGAGAAGATCAGGTTGACGTAATAGCGCACGCGCCAGCACGACCCGATGTAGCTCTCCCCCCGAAAGCTCCGCCAGTGGGCTATCCAGTACGGCACTGGCCCCGATCTCGCCGAGCAGGGTTTGCAACCGTGAACGTGGTGCGCGGGTACCCAAAGTTAAGAACCGCGCTACTGTAATAGGCAGAGTGGGATCTCTGTCGATATGCTGGGGCGAAAAACCAATGCGCAGACCCGGCGCGCGGACCACGTTTCCCGAATCCGGTGTCATTAAGCCAAGGATTGTTCGCACTAACGTCGATTTGCCCGACCCATTGAGCCCTACTAAGGTCACGATCTCGCCACGAGAAACCCGCAGGTCGACGTTGTCGAGGATTAAGCGGCCGCTGAGCCGCACGGATAAGCCACGTGCCTCGATCAAGGTATCGCCTTTGCCTTCGGTCACCATCCTTGTTTTCGCCCCGCGCATGGAATGGTTAGATTATGTTATTTTATAACATTACGTTGGATATGAACCAGCCCTTAGACCCAAAATCACGTTTGTACATTCGATGCTGAATCGCCACCTATTTACGGCTGCGCTTGCTGTGCTAGTCCTGTTCCTGTGTACAACCGCAAGCGCTGCGCCCAAGATCGTGGCCACCATCATGCCCATCCATTCGCTGGTGGCAGGTGTGATGCAAGGCGTTAGCGAGCCTGACTTGATCGTGCGCGGCGTTGCATCGCCACACCATTACCAACTACGGCCATCCGATGCTGCCAAACTCCAAAACGCAAGTGTCGTTTTCTGGGTCGGCGGATCATTCGAGACGTTCCTGCAAAAGCCCGTTAGTATCTTGGGTCACAACGCACGCGTGGTCACGCTGATAGAGACGAAGGAAATCAGATTGCTTCACAATCGGAGAGGTGGTGCCTGGGAAGACCACGACGAACAACATGGAGAACATGCGGGACATACAGAACACGAAAACGAGCTTGGACACCAACAGTTCGACGCACATCTGTGGCTAGACCCCGAGAATGCGAAGAAGATCGTCGATTTGATCGTGGTGGAACTGAGCGCGGTCGATCCTGTAAACGCCGTTACCTATATATCCAATGGCGGGCAGCTCAAGCACCGTATTGAGATGCTGGCCCTTACCCTAGCCAAGCGCTTGGCCCCAGTGCGYRACACGCCATACGTTGTATCCCAYGACGCCTACCAGTATTTGGAGAGGTACTATGGCCTGAACGCGGTGGGGTCGATCACYGTRAGCCCAGAACAACRACCAAGYGCCCAACGCCTTAAAGCATTGCGGGTGAAAATCAAAGAACTCGGCGCGCGCTGTGTCTTTAGCGAACCACAGTTCGAAACCGCGCTCGTGAAGACGATGATCGAAGGTACCAGTGCCAAGCGTGGGATTTTGGATCCACTTGGTTCGATCTTCCGGCCAGGAGCTGACGCCTACTTCGACATGATGAATGCCAACGTATCGGCGATTGTCGATTGTCTATCCAAAGGGTAGGTTTGCGTATTTAGTTTAAAACTTGCTTGGCGGATGACGGCATCGCCTTGAGAATGAGCTGCGGATCGAGGCGTCGTTTGAAAAGATTTATTCGCCAATCAAGATGCGCACCGGTGACCCGACCGGTGGCGCCGATCTCTGCGATCACATCGCCCTGTCGTACATACTGTCCTTCTTTTACAAGAATGCGATGCAAGTGTATAAAGGTCGACGATAGACCGTGGCCGTGGTCTAAGATCAAAGTCCCGCCGGAATAAAACATGTTCGGATTAGTTAACGTCACAATACCGCTCGCGGGCGCGACCACCAGTGTTCCCACCGGTGCCGCAATGTCGAGTCCGTAATGTGGCCGGCGTGGCTCACCATTTAGAATACGCTGGCTGCCGTAAACACCGGTGATACGACCTTTAGCCGGCCAGATAAAACCTTTGAGAAAATCGGTACGTGCATCATCCTTAGCGCGTGCTTCTTTTATTGACGCGCTCTCACGGTGAATTCGCGCCAAGTCCTCTTCACTAGGACTAATCTTACGTGGCGGTAACCCATCGATGCGCTCGATCTTGTATTCACGTTGACCAACTTTGAGTTCACGCCATTCTCGACTACCGTCAGCAAAGGTGGTCACGAGCTTAGCTTGCGCCGGCGCATCACGACCAAAGCCGATAAGGAACACACCATCCTTCGAGATGCGAACCGGTTGACCATCGAAGCTGACCTTGGCACTGGGGTCGGTCCGACCCTGCATCAAACCGCCTTGCACCGGCTGACCTTGCAACTCCAACGTGCCCGCCCATAAATGGCCAACCCACGCCACGGACAGCACTAGCGTATAAAGGATTCGATTCATAGCAATCGATGTTGCAAGGGTCATGCCGAAACATTGCATTCAGAACAAAGCCCCTTGATTTCGATGGTCTGGGTATCGGCACGAAATCCCAACCTTTTGGCATCCTGAGTTAGTGCTTGAGTAATTGCCGGCGCGTCGATTTCGGCGACGGCATTACATTGGCGGCAAATGAGGAATTGGCCAATATGGGGCTTGCCGGGACCACCACAACCCACATAGGCATTCAACGACTCGATGCGATGCACAAGGCCTGCCGTTAGCAAGAAGTCTAACGCCCGATACACGGTGGGCGGCGCGGCGGCGCGTCCATCGCGACACAATTCGTCGAGAATATCGTAGGCCTTCATCGGTATGTGTCGACTCCATACCAGCTCGAGCACGCGACGCCGCAGTTCAGTGAAACGTAAGTGTTGTTTTCTGCATGCCGACTCGGCTTCGGCCAACGCCAGATCAATACATCGATCGTGATCATGCGAACCCGTCTTAAAGGGCACAAGCACACGTTTTTTTGGCATGAGCACTCCCGTAGTCAATCATCGTGTTTGTTATAATATAATGTCTTTGGCAGACTAAACAACGACTATCAGTCACAGGCGTTAGGCTTGTAGCCTACGACACCAGAATCAACGCACGCCGTACAGGCGCTCGAATACGTCTTCCACTCGCTACTTGCCCGTCGTGCGCACACCGGCACATACTCGTGGGTACCCACCTCGGGTCGTGGTTGCGAGCATTGCGTGAGGCCATGGTCGGGTATATCGGTGCTACCGCCGTTGGATGAACAACTCGCCGCACACGAAGATTAAACCTAAGGAAGGTCTGATTTATTCAGACCTTCTGGCGATACACGGCTAGAATTGTTCTGACGTGCAAGGATGCACTAATGCCGCGGGCGCAGGGACGCGCAGGAGCGGCCTACAATCCTTTGCATTTCCTCCGTCTCGACAATTGCTCCGGCAACTGCTCCTTGCGTTGCCCTAACTTCCTGCATCCATGCAGGTCGCCTGCATTGTTCTACCTTCCGACATCCCTGTCGGTCGCATGGAGGTCAGATGTGCCGCCATTTTCAACGACTGCAAGTCGTTGAAAATGAAGGAAAGCGAAAACCGCACTTTTCGCTTTCCCTACTCTGAGAAATCCTGGATGGATTGATTCAGCGCTTCCCTAAGTGAATCGTTGTCCTCATGTCAGTAAAGCATCAAAAGTTGTGGCGATTGTGGCTAGCATTTTACCTGGCATGGACAGCGGCCACAGCAGTATGGATATACGATGATGCTAAACAAGCGACGCAGATTTTGTTGAAGTCTAACGATCTCAACGTAGATCACCAGATTGCCGCTTGTGACACAATGAACAAACTTGCGGCACAGGAAGGGCAAGATCAGAAACTGATGGAACTTTACTTCACTGTCTATCAGAAAACGAATTGGGCAATGTTCTCGAGGAGATCAGAGCTTTCGATGCGCTCGAGGTCTACTTTCTTGCCGAGAGAGCAACCGGTGGGCATCCCCATCTCGATGACAGTGTTCACCGCGTATTAGGAGATTGCGCGAGCGCACGTGTGCGAATCGACGAGATAACACGTGAAAGAAATGCCGCGACAGCAGCACTAGTGTTTTATGCGGGAATCGTATTTTTGCCGCCGCTTGTCATGTTACTGATTGGTACCGCATTCATCTGGATGCCGTCGCAATTCAAAACCAACTAAACAACCCACATACCTATGAATTCATCCACTGGCGTCGACTCGAGTTGCGCTTGGTCATTGCACACTGAGAATATCCGTTCGCACTGCGCAAGATTCAATCGTGTAGCGATATTGCGTTCGAACTTGGCATTGAGCAACGGGATGCCCTCGCCGCGGCGACGCCGATGACCCACCGGATAGTCCACTTCTATTCGATCTGTCTTGGTGCCGTCTGCAAAAAAAACTTGCACGGCATTGGCGATCGAGCGTTTGTGGGGATCGAGGTAGTCTTCGGAGAAGCGTTCGTTCTCGTTCACCTGCATCTTGTCACGCAACGCATCGATGCGCGGATCGGCGGCAACGTCGTCCTCGTAGTCTTCGGCTGTAAGGTTTCCCTTGATTAACGCTWYYKYKWYYWTSWAKYRGAWGMMGKSATNCKMKATCRGYCKSGKYATNTMMTGCTSNNCCGYTYTKYCGNNNATNCKYACACCCGACTCTTGRGTCTCAATCGAAATCCGATCGATGTYGTCGACTCGATCCTTGRCTTGCGGGTGCAGGGTAACCGCGGCTTCGACCGCAGTCTGGGCRTGAAACTCAGCCGGGAAGGAAACCTTAAAGAGCACRTTTTCCATTACATGRGTGCCATAAYCCTGGCTAAAAYTTAAGGGGTTGCCCTTGAAAAGAACGTCTTGAAARCCCCAGTTGGGAGTGGACAGRRCCGACGGGTAACCCATCTCGCCGCGGGTGGCGGTAAGCGCGAGCCAGACGCCACGGCTGGTGGCATCRCCGGCGGCCCAGCTCTTGCGYGAACCGGTATTCGGGGCATGYCGATAAGTGCGYAGCGCGCCGCCATCGATCCAGGCGTTGGACAGCGCGTCGATGACTTGCTCACGAGAACCGCCGAGCATCGCGGTGGCCACTGCGGTGGTCGCCACCCGTACCAACAGTACGTGATCCAGACCAACGCGATTGAATCCGTTCTCCAACGCTATGACGCCCTGTATCTCGTGAGCCTTGATCATGGCCGTGAGCACGTTGGCCATCAATAGCGGTTGCTCACCTTCGGCGATCGCCTTGCGGCTGAGGTGGTCAGCGACTGCGAGCACGCCCCCGAGGTTATCGGAAGGGTGGCCCCATTCGGCCGCCAACCACGTGTCGTTGAAATCAAGCCAGCGGATCATGGTGCCGATGTTGAAGGCAGCCCGTACCGGATCGAGCTCAAAATCAGTGCCGGGCACGCGTGCACCGCCAGCCATGTTTGCCCCAGGAACAATCGGGCCAAGCAGTTTGGTACAAGCGGGATAGTTGAGCGCAAGCAATCCACAGCCAAGCGTATCCATTAAGCAATAACGCGCCGTTTCCATGGCCTCGCGGCTCTGGGTCACATCATAGTTGAGTACGTAGTCGGCGATATCTATCAGCTCGGGGTCGGGATCGGGGCGCCTGGCACTGCCGATGGCTTCTCGCGACATCGCCCGTTAACCCCTGGCCTCGATTGGCGTCCAATCCGCATGTGCCGGACCCGTGTAATCGGCACTCGGCCGGATCAGTACATTATTTTCCCGTTGCTCCATGATATGCGAAGACCAACCGGTGATGCGCGACACCACGAAGATGGGTGTGAACAACGGGGTTATAATGCCCAGCAAATGGTAAGCGGACGCGCTATAGAAATCGAGATTAGGGAACAATCGTTTCTCTTCCCGCATCAGGTTTTCGATCGCCTCTGATACATCGAACAAACGGGTATCGCCTACGGCATCGGATAACTTCTTTGACCAGGCCTTGATTACCGCACTGCGTGGGTCGGATTCGCGATACACCGCATGGCCAAACCCCATGATCTTGTCCTTGCGGCCAAGCATGTCGAGCACGCCTTCACGTGCCTGCTTGGGAGTCTCAAATTGTTCAATCAATGCCATCGCCGCCTCATTGGCACCACCATGCAAGGGCCCTCGCAGCGTACCTATCCCCGCCGTTACCGCGGAATAGATATCAGACAGGGTTGCTGCGCACACCCGGCATGCGAACGTCGATGCATTGAACTCGTGTTCGGCATACAGAATCAATGAGGCGCCCATACACCGTTCGTGTAACGCGCTTGGTTGTCTACCTTGGAGCATGTGTAGTAGATGACCAGCAATGGATTCGTCATCGGTCTCTACCTCGATGCGCGTACCATCGGTGACGAAGCGATGCCAGTAACACATGATAGAAGGAAATACGGCCAGCAATCGGTCAGCGATGTCTTGTTGCTGCGCGAAATCGGTCTCTGGCTCCAGTGTGCCCAACATCGAACAACCCGTACGCATGACGTCCATGGGATGCGGGCCGGCCGGTATACGCTCGAGCACTTCCTTGAGGGCAACAGGAAGGCCACGCAGGTTTTTTAGTCTGACCTTATACGCCTTGAGTTCTGACGCTGTGGGCAACTTGCCATACAACAACAGATAGGCCACTTCCTCAAACTGGGCATGTTCGGCTAATTGCTGAATCTCGTAGCCCCGATAGGTCAAACCGTGACCCTCTTGACCTACAGTCGCGATCGCGGTTTGGCCGGCGGTTTGGCCGCGCAAACCCGCGCCTGTCTTTTTTTCTGTCATCACTGATTCTCCCCCTTAGCAAAAAGCTCATCGAGTTTTTGCTCGTATTCGTCATAACCGAGAACTTCGTAAAGCTCGTCTCTTGTCTGCATCCTTTTCAGTGATGCCTGTTGGGTCCCATCACGACGTAGCGTCTGGTAAACATCGAGTGCTGCCGCACTCATGGCACGAAACGCCGATAGCGGATACAGAGCGAGCCTTACTCCCGCCTTGTGCAACTGCTCCACTGTCAGCAACGGTGTCTCGCCAAACTCGGTGATGTTGGCAAGGATGGGCACTGCCGAGGCTTGCGCAAAACGTTTGTATTCATCGAGGGTGGTCAGTGCCTCTGGAAAAATCATGTCCGCACCCGTCTCGACGTAACGCTCGATACGGTCGAGGGCCGCATTTAACCCTTCCGACGCCAGTGCATCGGTGCGTGCCATGATCACGAAGTCATCATCGCTGCGGCCGTCGACAGCGGCTTTGATGCGATCGACCATTTCTTCAGTCGACACCAACGCCTTGCCCGGTCGGTGGCCACAACGCTTGGCCTGCACTTGGTCTTCTATATGACAGCCGGCAGCACCGGCACTGGTGAGTTCGCGCACCGTACGGCCAATCATAAAAGCCGCGCCCCATCCGGTATCTACGTCTACCAAAAGGGGCAACTTGCTGGCGGCGGTAATGCGACGAACATCAGCGGCTACATCGTTCAAGGTGGTTATACCCAAATCGGGTAATCCGAATGATGCGTTGGCGACACCGGCGCCCGAGAGATAAAGTGCACGAAACCCCGCGCGCTCGGCCAACAGTGCACAATAGGCATTGATCGTGC
Source organism: Proteobacteria bacterium SPGG2 (assembly GCA_001643475.1). Taxonomy (GTDB): domain Bacteria; phylum Pseudomonadota; class Gammaproteobacteria; order Acidiferrobacterales; family SPGG2; genus SPGG2. The sequence continues at coordinate 14,114 of LXTK01000202.1, forward strand.
CCACTACTTGTAGTGGTTGCTCGACCTCGATGGCCGCGCGCAGGCGTGCGCCGGCGCTTGATGTCTCGTTCATGCTTTTCAACCTCAACCTCGTCGGGTATGCGCTGCCACGATTCCTAGTCTAGGTGTTCTTGGCGTAGCCAACACCCTGTAGTGCGACCGCGATCTCATCGAGGACAGCTGGGTCGTCGATGGTAGCGGGTATTTTGTATTCCTGCCCGTCAGCGATCTTTTGCATAGTGCCGCGCAGAATCTTGCCTTCTAACAGATCGCTATTTTGATAATTGGCATCAACACCGACCAGCCTTGCCGCTTCGTTCACTAT
>LXTK01000124.1 GCA_001643475.1 Proteobacteria bacterium SPGG2
GGCGGGGATGCGCGGCTGTCTCTAGCGCCTCTGCAAGTGCTTGTTCTGCTCTGTCTCCACCGATCGCTGCCAGCGCGTGTGCTGCGCGGCTCCGATAATGAAAGACAAAATTGTCAAAATATATTTTTAGGAAGACCTCTTTATCCATCGACAATCGTGAGTGCCGATTGTTTTTCGCATACGCGTTAAGTCTTTCATGGGTCACTATGCTTAGGTGTTGCACGCGCTCGCGTGCCGATTGGGCTGGGCCACCGGCCAACATCGTAGACAAGTGAGGCACGATTACCTGGCCGAATTTGATCAACCGGTCTAGCTCGCCATCTGCGCACTCAGTGCAACGAATCCAGTTTGTGATCGCCAGTCGTGCGTCTTCCGGCCCATCGGCCGCTGCAGCCGCCAACCCTGTTAACCCCACTAGCCAACAAGCCATTGCGATTGTCATTAGTTTGCGGTTTAACATGGTCCCCTGCGCCTAGTCGTTCGGCAAATCGAGGGTGACGGCTGGGCATGTGCGATTATGCTCACCCACAGCACAGTTTCGCGTCATACCGCTGCGGACACCAATCGCATTAAGAAACGATATTTCGTTGACATTGACGCGAAATGCCTGTCCTTCCGTAAAGGTTGGAGTAATCGCCGGATCCGAACCCGTCGACATGACATTCGTCCACATCTCAAAATCCGGGTTGCCATCCGCATCGAGATCTACGGCATCGACATGCTGAAGTGATAAGGCGTGCCCTAGCTCATGTGCAAGTGTCGATATAGGTGCCGTGTTCTCTATGAGAATGATGCCGCCCATGCCGAAGGTCCCGCACCAGGCACCAACTGCGTTAGCGCTAGTTTGAAGCACGCGATCCACATAGTAGACGTTCAGTTTGCCGGGTTCATAGCCAATGTCCTGAATAATATCCATGTGAAGGTTGCAGTATCCGTAGCTCTTCGCAGGATCAGTGTCACCAGTCTTGTCAGTAAACTCGGCCGGAAATATGATGCCGGCATGGCTATCGCCAAAGGCTACATTTGCCCAGACAAGATCTGCCTCCGCCTTTTGCTGCACTAATTGGTGGTCGCCATGCACACTCCAGATCCTAAGCGGCAACGAAAGCGGATCTTTTAGATCGACTGTTAATTGGTCACCTGCGGCTTCCGTCCACAGACTGAGGGGACTAACGACCTCCAAGGCGTTGTCATCCGACATGACGACTACTTCCGAACTGCAACCATTACTCGGCAACACGTTGTCGACATCAACCCCCGTACTACCTCTATACACGCCATCATTCACACAACCCGATGGTTGCTTTCCATCCAATAGCACCACTGCATTGTCATTGCTTATGTTATTTTGCAAAGCAATTCGATCGTTACCTTGTGCATACACGATCACAGGCGCACTCGCATTGATACTGGCGGCGCTGGCGTGAATCGTAGTTGAACCCAATGATTCACCTCTGACCACACCGCTTGCATCAACAGATGCGATATTCGGAACATCACTGCTCCACCCCGCGTTCGCGCTGTCGAGATCACAACCAGCTGTGTCTTTAACGGTGGCACTAAACTGGACGGTGTCGCCAACTGCGACATCTGAACCGCTAAGCGCTAGCGAGGATGGCTGCCGTACAATATCTGCCCGAATGATGTCAGAAGATGGAAATCTTTTATGTTCTGATGTCGGCAAGAACAGCATCAGCCAGTAGTAGTTGACGTCGTAGAAGAAATCCACGCTTGACTTACATGATGCGGCATGGTCATAGCGCCAGATCGTGCCACCGCCACTAGTCATATCCTGACGTCGGCCATCGACGGTCACATCCGCGTTCAGGCTATAGACAAGTAACCCGCGCTTCACACGGGCGCTAAGGGGATACACGTCTTCAGGCGTGCTGTCGAACGTAGAAGGCGTACGATTTTCGACTGAAACATCGCAGCCACTCAACAGACACAGCAAAGTGACGATGATTATGTGTCTGCCGGTCAGCATAAACATATACCGAGCAAGAATGCCTTACTGTCGCAGTGCACTATGTAAATGAGTGATGGCAGGAAACTAAATTCTCAGGATCCGACAAGAACTATACTAGAGCATACTTAAAAAAGCTGGCGGTCATCAAAATCTGGCCCTAGCCGCGTCCCAGTGGTCGCCACTACGGCGGCCTGTACCATGGCGACGATCCGAGTCCGTTTCCAAACGTACCGACGTTCGCCGCTGGCTAGCCATTCGGCGCTGCACGAGCCGCCGTTCAAGCTTTCGCACTGGTCTGGGGATCAGTGGTTTTTTGCTGCGTTTGCTAGTTGCAAGTATGCGGATGAAACCAAAGAGCACCAAAATCGCACCAACAGCAATGAGCACTTTGATCGGTAACAACATGAGCCCCAGCCCTCACAGGTGTGCATCCATGGCAGTTCACACCGACTCCTTCCGGCTTGGGAAGCTAATCCCAACGATATGCGATGTCAAGCCGGTCAGTCTAGCTCCCGTGTTATTCAAAGCGTTATCACATCTTTTCTTGGCAATTCCGCAACGCTTCGGCCATGTCGCCACCCGTCTGGAAGCGCTTTTTTAGATCCTTGTCTAAAGCCTTGTTGACTATCTGCGCCACACACAACGGAAGTCCAGGGCGTACCTTGCGGACATCCCGGTGCTTCTTGTTAGCAATGTTGTAAACGAGAGTAGAGAGCGAGTCGCCATCGAAGGGTAGCTCTCCCGTGAGCAGTTCATAGAACGTAACGCCAAGAGAGAACAGATCCGAGCGTCCATCTACCCGTTGGCCTGTGAGCTGTTGTGGTGACATATAGGAAGGTGTCCCTAACACAACACCGGTTTTCGTATTCCTGGTGTCGGTGAGACAGGCAACACCAAAATCCGTTACCTTGGCAATACCATTCTCTCGATCATAGATAATATTGGCAGGTTTAATATCTCGGTGTACCACCTGCTGATCGTGCGCATAGTTCAACGCCTCGGCTACCTGAGCCATAATCTCCATCACTTCCTCAACCGATAGGAGCTTGTCGGGTTCGCAATGCAAAGATAGGTCTTCACCCTGCACATAGTCCATGGCGATATAAGCAAGGTCCTGTTCCTCACCGACATCGTAGATAGTTACGATATTGGGGTGGTTTAGACGCCCGGCCGTTTTAGCCTCCCGGAAGAATCGCTCTTTGACCTCTACTAGTTTGTCGCCCTCAAATTCTTGAGACAACGCCAATGTCTTGATGGCTAGAACGCGACTGATCTTGGGATCTTTACCTATATAAACGACACCCATTGCGCCCTTGCCCAGTTCCTTTTCGATTTCGTAGCGCCCCAACATTGGTTTTTGCAGGCCTTCACCATCAATGATTAAGGTACCAGCCCCTGCCCCACCGACACCACCGACGAAAACACCGGTCTCACCTACCGCCTTACTTCGAGTCAGGCGCTCTTTGATGTCTCGAAACTTAGAATCATGCTCTGCTAGATGCTGATACACATTGTGCGCTTTGTTGAATTGCTGCTTGCGTTCATAATCGAGCCCAAGATTGTAGAGCAGCTCCATCATCGAGTGGTCAACTGGACACCTGCGAAACTTATCGAATGCCATGTCCAGGTGCCCCTGCGACTGGAACGAAAGCCCAAGCATACGATTGGACTCGGCAAGCTCGACCTTATATGCAGCCACCCTATCGTGGAGCATGCGCTTGCCAGCCAACAACAGGTGCCCGGTAACCAGAGCTATCGCCGGAACCATCAATGGCACCCACATGGATTTCAATGTCATCAACACTAGGTGGGCATTGAAAAGTGCGATCAACATTAGCCCGCTTACGGCAAGACCGGTTCCGAGTCTGAGGCGTGGCAGAATAAACATGAGATAGAAGGCCACAAGTAGAAAGCCGATCATCCGCCCCCACCTTGTGAGGCTGGAGGCGTCATACAGATCACCGTTTAAGAGACTCGATATCGTGTGCGCCATCACCATCACTGGCGCCATGGGCTCACCGATCGGCGTCATCAATGCCTTAGTAAGCGCGCTGCTAGTCAGACCAATCAACACCAATTTGTCGCGAAACACCTTCAGCGGCACTTTGCGTTTTTGCACATCGCGAAAAGAGAAAACCTTAAATGGCGAGCTGTCGCCGCGCGTTTTGTAGAAAAAGGGGTAGGCCTGCAGCCTTGTATCGGTCGTCATCCAGTCCGCGCCCAATTTTACACGACCGCCCAAATCCACTTTCAGATCGCTATGCTTCAAACCCAAACCTTGAGCTGCCATAGCAAGCGAGAACGAAGGCAGATAATGCTCACCATAGGCCATGACTAACGGCACACTCGAGATATTGGCTTGTGGTGGCGATACCTGTGCGCCTAGACCCATCCCAGCCGCCGCTCGGCTAAGTACTGGGATCGGCACATGCAGTCGTTCGACCGACAACGCATCAGGATTTAGGATAAAACCCGGTAGGCCGGCAAGATTCAGTGGCGTGGGGTTGTTATCGATACGAAGGGTATGCTTCTGTAGCGTTTTCGACAGTTTAGCTTCAGTCGCCTCGGGCCCCACTTCATAGGGCATGGCAAGCACGACGTTTCCTGATTTTCTAAAGCTGGCCGCCAATCGACGGTCGCTATCAATCCGGCCTATTGCTGTCTTTAGCAACGCATCGGCTTTCTTGCTTAGCGATTTTTTGTTCGCATCTCGAAGATCACGCAAGACCGCAAGCCCGTGGTCATTCTGACCGGTGTCAAAAGATAAGGTATAACCGATAACGGCCGGGCGTGCCGCCACAAGACGCTGATTAACATCAGCGAGAACACTTCGCGACCACGGCCATTGCCCAATACGCTCGATGGAAGTATCGTCGATGGCGATGACAACAATGCTGTCATTAGCAGTGCGTTCTAAAGAAGACCACACACCAACGTCATAGGCCTTCATGTCCAGGTAGTGCAACGGGCGTGTATCCGCCAGAAGTACAAAGAGTAGGGTGACGGCGAGGCCGATAAGCCAGTCTTTTTTCCAGAAGGCTGTTTTCACGGCTATCCCTTGGCGACCCCATTTGGCGCGCGGCGAACGTGAGCATACCACCTCCGCCACCACGACCGAGCGAGTGATTGAAAGCAAGTGCTGAATTGGCGAGTTGCGCGCGGCCTACGTAACCCACCTGCTTCTAAAAGGTATATACGACCGGGCGTGGAAATAAAGGATATTACCGAGCCGAATTACCACTGTTGGATGATGCACTCACCGACCGGCGCCCACTTAACACCCTCGGAGAGCAGCAATACCTTGAAAGTCTGAGGAGTATCAAACCCGCCCAGAATTGCTGGGTAACAGCTGCGGCACTATCGGACAGCGGTCACTGGGGAAAGTCGCAGATGCGTCGGAGTAATTCCATAAACGATGGCAGGGGACGCGAAATGTGCCGGGCTCAAGTAAAGCTGATCGGCGGGCCTTACCACTAAAGCCCGTAGGTCGGTCAGAACCGGGCCCTATATCCTTCCCATTGATCTGACCTTCGGCGGCCACCGTTCTGACGCCTATCGGACTCCAGGCGGATACATGCACGGCGATCGGTCCGTAGACGGCGGTTTCGTAGGCGCCGTTCTGGTCGTTTCGGGGGTAGGGTTATGGCCTGTTTGCTTTCCATTTCGGCGCGCCTATGGCTGGCGTACAAGCGCACAGATCCCAGAAAAATCAGCGTGGCGGCAGCCACGATGAGCCATTCGACGGGCAGAACCATGTCCTTGCGTATCCTTTCTAGTATTCACCCAAAGGGCACGTGCAAGGAATGGGCCAATTTCCTACGCTACAAATGCGCTCCGGGCCACGGTCATGAGGGTCTGTGCCCTTCTAACTCGTCCAGCGTCTTCGGCCAGTTGGCCTGGAGCAGGCGCGAGCGCGCACGATCAGCCAAAAGCCTACCGCCAGTTTGGCAACGCGCGCAGTAATTGCATTCATTTTCTGCATAGACGATTCGCTGGATCGGAGCGCCGCATACAGGACAGGGTTCACGATAACGACCGTGCACCGCCATCGCCTCACGAAAAGCGCCTACCTTCTCTGGAAAAGCATCACCCACATCCATACGCAGCTTCTCGATCCAATACGTCAGTGTTTCAACCGTTGCGCGGTATAGGCGCGTAAACTCATCGTCCGAAGGTATGCGCGTTTGTTTGAACGGCGACAGTCTAGCGGCAAATAGGATTTCGTCTGAATATGAATTGCCGATGCCGCTTATGAAACGCGGCTCGGTGAGCGCACGTTTGAGTGTGTGGTTTTCTTTCGAAAGCCCATACCGGAATTCTTCGGGCCCAACGTAGCGCGGCGAGTTAACGAGTGACGCCGCCTTGATTCCCCGGGGACGTCCTTTCGCCCACCGGGTATTCCAGGTAGCAGTGGAAACAACTGTCCTCAGCAAAGATAGATCACAAACTCTGGTTGTGCGGGGTTCACACAGGTTCCCACAAAAACCCGTACATCTTGCGTAGGTCTGTGTTACCAGTATCTAGCCAATCCCAACCCATGGTCTATAGTGGTAAAGGCATGACTGATCTACAGACATACGTAGGCATCACCGATCTAGAGACATACATACTGCAGCTGACCGACCAGCAGGGTATGCGTGAGCTCACCGGCGTCTACGACCTGCGGGCTGAGCCGCCCTATTTCTATCAGTACGAGGACGACGGCTCGATCTACGTACACACCCGTTTTATCGGTCAATCAAATGCAGTGGTGGGGATTTTCGCTCTAGATGGTAGCTTCATTTACGGCGGCGCGGCCACTACAACACACTAACGACCGCAAACGCTCCAACCGACCATCAGCACCTTCCTGGTGCTGTTTCAAATTCAGCTAGCTCACTCTGTACTTATTGGCGTAATGCTTGCCAAGAACCTTACGGGTCTGCGCGGTTGACTGCATATTGCGCGTGCTAGGACCTGCTGGGGTCGGTTTTTTTAATCTCTTAGTGCGACTGTTCTTTGTTTTTGACATTTCCAAACGCTTACCGCATTTCTATGACTTACATCCAAGTAGTTTGACAGCATCATCAGCGTTTGCCCAGTTAACACAAGCTTGACAAGCGTGTCACTGATTACTACTTATTACTTACCTGTAGGTAGGTTTTTTTCGGGTAGCGCTCTATGGCACAAGCCGATACAAAAACACAGATCCTCGACACGGCTGAAGCATTACTACAAGATCGCGGCTTCAACGCCTTTAGCTACAATCATATTGCGCAGCCGCTCGGGGTCAAAAACGCGGCCATCCACTATCACTTCCCCACCAAAACCGATCTAGGTGTCGCCTTGATCGAGCGCTGTCGTGCCCGGTTTCAGCAATACACCGACCTTCTCGAGGCCGGTGAAGCGTCCCCGGTGCTCAAGTTTGAGGCCTATCTGACACTGCCCTGGCGCTACCTGCGCGATGGTGGCAAAGTCTGCCCCTTGGGCGCGCTGGAGGTCGAGTTCAACACGCTGCCGGAGGAGATGCGGCTTGAAGTCATCGCGCTCGACCAGCAGATGCGCGCCTGGCTTGCCATCGCCCTGGAGGAAGGTCGTGAGCAGGAACTGCTGCATTTCGAGGGATCGGCCGAGGAGCGGGCAATTCTGATTGCTGCCGCCTTACAGGGTGCGCTTCAAATCGCCCGGGTAGCCGGGAACAGCGCGTTCAATACCTGCGTGCGCCACCTCAAGCAAGAGTTGGGTTTGGCCAACTAACTACCCTCACGCCTCGTTCGAATCGTTAGCAACAATCGGGTTGACCTTCGGTTTGATTCTACGTTATCTGGTTTATGAATCCAGAAACAGCGACTTAACCGAGGAAATACTTCATGACCATCGCCCCGCTTCTTAGACGAACCACGGACCACGCCCTTGATTACCTTGCTAGCCTAGATGACCGCCTTATCGCCCCGACCGCTAGCCTTGCCGAATTGCGAGCTACATTCGTTAAACCACTCCCAGAAACAGGCATCCCAGCAGACCAGGTCATTGATGCCCTCGTTAACGATGTCGAGACAGGATTGCTCGGCTCTACGAGTGGGCGTTTCTTTGGCTGGGTTATTGGCGGCTCGCTCCCGGCCGCCCTTGCCGCCGACTGGCTGACGACGATCTGGGATCAAAATGCAGCCATCTATGCATGCGGACCGGCAGAAGCAGTGGTTGAAGAAGTGTGCGGGCAATGGCTTAAGCAATTACTCGGGATCCCAGCCTCAGCATCATTTGCGCTCGTCACCGGCTGTCAAATGGCGCACGCGACGACGCTAGCAGCGGCCCGCCATAAGCTACTGGCGGATCGCGGTTGGGATGTTGAAACCAATGGCCTAGCTGGATCAACTCCACTACGCGTGCTCACCAGCGAACGTCGGCACGAATCACTCATTCGGGCCGTCAAGTTCTTGGGAATTGGCGAGGCGGCAATCGAGTTCGTTGGCTGTGAAGCGGATGGGCAGATGCGGATGACAGATCTCGCGGCCACGCTCCAGAATGCGGCTGATACCCCGACCATCGTTTGCTTACAAGCGGGTGATATACACACCGGGGGTTTCGACCCATTTCCAGAGGCCTGCGATATTGCTCATTCGCATAGCGCCTGGGTTCACATCGATGGGGCTTTCGGTCTGTGGGTAGCTAGCAGCAATCGATTGCGCCATCTGCTGTCTGGCGCAGAACAGGCAGATTCGTGGGTCACCGACGGACACAAGTGGCTGAACGTCCCATTTGATTCTGGATTCGCGTTTGTCGCCCACCCAGCTGCACATCGTGCGGCGATGTCGCAAAGTGCCAGCTATCGCATTAGCGTTGGAGATGCGCGCGATCAGCTCGATTGGACCCCCGAATGGTCACGCCGCGGCCGCGGCTTCCCTGCCTACGCCGCAATCAAGTCTTTAGGACGCACTGGTATCGCGCAGTTGGTAGAGCAGTGCTGCGACCACGCCCATCGATTGGTAACCGAAATCAGCACGTTGCCGGGTACCGAACTGGTGGTTACACCAAAGATCAATCAGGGACTGGTGCGTTTTCTGTCGCCGGACGGAGATCATGATCGGCGCACTGACCGCATAATCGAAGCAATTCAAGCTAAGGGTATCGCTTGGTTCGGCGGTACCACTTGGCAGAACAAACGGGTCATGCGGGTGTCGGTGTGCAACTGGCGCACGACCGATCGCGATGTCGATCGGGCCATCGCGTCGGTACGGGAAGTCTTAGCTGAGATTTCATAGCCACTAGCAAGTTGCAGTGACGCCTGCACGGTATCACGATAGAATTCGGCTACCACCCTACGACCGCGGAGGCCACCTTGATCGTCGAACAAATCTGGACCGGTAATGCTTATCGCAACTTCAACTATCTGATCGCCTGTCCGGAGACGGGTGAGGCGCTTGCTGTCGATCCGCTTGATTACACAAAGTGTCTGGCCGCTGCCAAGCGTAAAGGCTGGGAGATCACACAGATTCTGAACACCCATGAGCACGGCGACCACACTGGTGGAAATCGCGCCATGATCGCCGCTACCAGCGCGAAGTTGCTCGCCCATAAGGGCGCCAAAAATAGCATCCCTGGTATCGACCGTGGCCTCGGTGCGGGTGACGTCATAAAGGTTGGGGAAACGGTGGAGCTGGAATCATTAGACACACCTGGACACACGATGAGTCATATCTGTCTGCTCTCACATACTGATACACCGGCCCTGTTTTGTGGTGACACACTTTTCAACGCCGGTGCCGGTAATTGCCACAATGGCGGTCATCCGCATCAGCTGTACGATACCTTCACCGAGCAACTCGCCCATCTACCAGACGACACACTTGTCTATCCGGGTCATGACTATCTCAGCAACAATCTCGCGTTCACGCTAGACCGCGAACCTGACAACAAAAAGGCAGCAGCCCTGCTCGAGGAAGCACGTCATCAAGATCCAAACCAGGCGTTGGTTACCTCATTGGGATTGGAAAAGGAGATCAACACATTTTTTCGCCTTCACCGCCCCAGTGTCATTGCCGCGCTTCGGGAAAAGTTTCCCGATCTCCCGGATGAGTTGGACGCTAAGACCGTATTCCTAAAGCTACGCCAGCTAAGAAACAGCTGGTAGCCATACTATCGGCCGAGTCGGCCCCAGCCGACTCGGCCTTTCGACGGATGCGCCATTAGCGGCGCGACTGCTAACGTCAGCACTGCCAAAACGGTTTGGCTGCCTCTCGTTCGACACCGGCCCGCGTCAGTCCAACATCCTTGAGCAGGCGATCATCCAGTTGCAGTAGGTGGTGGCGCTGACGGGCTCGATCCCACCACCCAAAGGCAATCGCTACGCCATTCTGGATCCAGTTGCGTGCCACACCACCGAGTCCGACGAGGGCGAGCTCAGCCGATACCACCTCGTTAGGCTTGCAGGTTGTCGTAGTCATCTATATTCTCCTTATGCATATGAGTCGTGTGCGCGTTCTTGGAAAACTTGGCCGTGATTGGCCGTATACAGCCTAAAAATAGCGATAAAATCGAAGCCGTACAAACGATAAATTTTGCACTTTTAGATTAGTTATTCTTATCCGACTTATCCGAACCTGATAGATGACTCGTCGACTTCCACCCCTCAACGCCGTGCGCGCGTTCGAGGCCGCAGCCCGCCACCTGAGTTTCACCAAGGCGGCAGAAGAGCTGCACGTCACCCAGGCTGCCATCAGCCACCAAGTCAAATCGCTGGAGACGTATCTAGGGCTCAAGCTATTTCGGCGTCTCAACCGCGCCCTGGTATTGACCGACGAGGGGCAAAGCTACCTACCACCAGTGCGACGAATCTTTGATCAGCTATACGAAGCCACCAACCGGCTTAGTGGTCATGATGCCCACGGTAAACTTACGATCTCAGTATTGCCTTCGTTCGCAGCTCGTTGGTTAGTGCCCCGGCTCGGTCGTTTCATCGCCGCCCACCCCGAGATTGACGTTCGCGTCGCCCCGTCGGCTGATCTTGTCAATTTCGCGAGAGAAGATGTCGATGTCGGTATCCGTTATGGTCGAGGTCGATACCCGGGTCTTCGGGTTGACCGGCTCATGACTGAAGACATCTTCCCTGTCTGTAGTCCGGCACTCTTGCGAGGACCGACACCGCTAAAGAAGCCGAAGGATCTTAAGGCACATATCCTGTTGCATGATGATGACCATGGTGATTGGCGTACGTGGTTACTGGCAGCAAACGCGGAAGCAGTGGATCCAACGCGCGGACCCGTATTTACCGATTCAAGCATGCTCATCCAAGCGGCCGTAGCCGGTCATGGTGTGGCCCTAGCGCGTGGCGCCCTGGTGGCAGACGATCTGGGCAGTGGTCATCTCGTGCGCCCGTTTGAACTCAGCCTGCCGGTGGAATTTGCGTACTACCTGGTTTGCCCAGAGTCTATCGCCGGCCGGCCGAAGGTCGTCGCGTTCCGAGAGTGGTTGTTGCAGGAAAGCGAACGTAGGCAGCTGGGAAGTGCGGAGGCAGATTAGGTATAACTTCAATATATGCCGGAACTACCGGAAGTAGAACGCGGCCGAAGATTGGCAGCATCGGTAGCGCAAGGGCGGACCATAATCCAGGTACGCTGCGCTTTGTTGTCATGCGATTGGCACCAGACACTACCTCTCACAAAACAAGCACCACAATTCTAACCCGATCTTTGAGCCAAGCGCGACATAGACCCGTAGTCAAGATTTTTGGTACACACATAAGACAAGGCCCGGATGAACCGGGCCTCAAACAAAAAAAGTCTTAAGGATACGCCTAGTTGATACCGAGAACGTCCATTGCCTCACCCAAGACCTTTACCGACTCACCATGGTTTCCGGCTTTGTGAAACCGCTCGCCTTCCTGGCGCAGCCTTTTCACTTCCGCTAACTGCGCTGCGCTCAGATTGGTTCCGGCCTGTAGTGCAGCATCAATCTTCGCCATATCTGCCGGACACTGAAAAGCATAAGCCGGCACTGTCAGTAACGCCCCGGCTAGGGCTAGCGTTGCAAGTAGAGCCTTCATTGACTCATCCTCCTTTGAGAAAATACCCATCTGTATCGGACCTGATTCTTGCATTACTCGACACATTGGACAACGCGAATCAGGAGTCGTTCTGATAGAGAGGTAGATTTGCGCGATAGGTGGAACTTAGCCACAGAACTAGTATGTATTAAAGAATGGCACCCCGTTCCTCTAATGCATACTGACTAAGCTGGTTGATCACAAATTCGCAAGCCGCGTCCACTGAGTCAGTTCGGTGAAACAAGTTGAGATCATCCGCATTGATGCTGCCGTGGCGGATCAGTGCATCGAAATTGATCACTTCGTTCCAATATTTCGTGCCAAACAGTACCATAGGAAGATGTTTTCGCATTTTTGTCGTCTGTAGCAACGTCAAGAGTTCGAATAACTCATCAAGTGTACCGAAACCGCCCGGGAAAATGATGACCGCCTTAGCTAGATAGGCAAACCAGAATTTACGCATGAAAAAATAATGGAAGTTAAAACAAAGTTCGCGCGTAATATACGAGTTGCCAGTCTCCTCGGTTGGGAGCGAGATGGTAAGGCCAACGTTGAGCCCCTTAGCTTCAGACGCACCGCGGTTCGCTGCTTCCATAATGCCTGGGCCGCCTCCCGTACACACGACGAAACGACGCTCATCGTCAACCAGCTGTTTGGACCACTCTGTCAACCGATAAGCCATCTCGCGGGCGGCTTCATAGTACATTGACATTTCGAGCCGCGTTTTAGCCTGTTCGACATCGCCGTTTCCATTTTCGGCATTCTTCAGTTCCTCTTCCGCCTGCTCGCGCGAGATAAAACGTGCCGAACCAAAGAATACAATGGTGTCATCCACTTGATAGCGTGCGAAACGACTTTCTGGCTCCAGGTACTCAGCAAGGATTCGCAACTCCCTCGCATCACTGCTGTTTATAAAATCACTGTCTTGGTAGGCCTTAACTGAATCACGAGTGTTTTTGTTCATAGGTCCGTCTTTCGCGGTTACAAATCACCACCCCCCAGTATTGGACATGGAAGTCCAGGGCTCTTTGGGCTTTAGTGCATCACCCTGCTGCAGAAGTTCGATTGAAATGTTATCCGGCGAGCGTACAAACGCCATATGTCCATCACGTGGCGGCCTATTAATCGTAACTCCGCCGTCCATGAGCCGCTGACAGGTCTCGTAGATGTCGTCAACCCGGTAGGCAAGATGTCCAAAGTTGCGGCCCCCGGTATATTCCTCAGGATCCCAATTGTAGGTCAGCTCCACCAGCGGTGCGCGCTTCGCTTTGGCTTGCTCGACATCACCGGGTGCGGCCAGGAAGATCAATGTGAATCTACCTTGCTCGCTGTCGTATCGGCTAATCTCAACTAGCCCCAATTTGTCGCAGTAAAAGTCTAGCGACTTATCGATATCGTTAACCCGCACCATCGTGTGAAGATATTCCATATTTCTCATCCTCGCCCAAAGGAGCCCAGTTTAATGCATTAGTTGGTACTCTCACACCCGTTCAGGGCACATACTTGACCTGCCGCGATGAAAATAGTATCTGACCATTTCAGTTCTATTTTGGCAMCCGAACACCTGCAATCGTGACAGAAAAGATCATAGAAGTAAGAAATGCCACCGTCTACCGTGGCAGCGTGAAAGTGTTCGAAAACCTATCGCTGGAAATCATTAAAGGCAACAACACTGCCATTATCGGTCCCAACGGGGCAGGTAAAACAACTTTACTAAAGTTGTTGTCACGAGAACTCTATCCAACCAACAGTGATAGCTCGTATGTCCGTATCCTTGGCCGCGAAAGATGGAACGTATGGGATTTGCGCTCGCACCTTGGAATAGTTAGCTACGACCTGCAACATCAATATGCGGGCCATGTGCGCGGAATCGACGTTGCGCTGTCTGGTTATTATTCCAGCGTTGGCACATACCGATACCAAGACTTCAGCCCCGAACAGATCCAACAAGCGCAACAGATTATGGCTAAGCTAGAGATAACAAGCCTGCAAGATAAACTATTTGCCGCAATGTCGACCGGCGAACAGCGGCGACTTCTACTAGTTCGCGCGCTCGTCAACAAGCCTCATACACTGGTGCTTGACGAACCAACGGCTAGCCTCGACCTTAAGGGTACCTTCACGTACCTCAATATCGTGCGAAAACTTATGCAGACCGGTAATACCGTGATTCTCATTACCCACCACTTACATGACATCCCACCCGAAGTCACGCAAGTAATACTGATTAAGCGTGGACAAATTATTGCTCAAGGAGATAAACAACAGATACTGACAGACGAGAACCTTAGTGAGCTGTTCGAGACGCCGATCCAACTGGTGGCGGTGAACGGTTATTACCAAGCAATACCAGCCGCATCTTGATGTTTGGCACTATATTTCTCAGCCCAGTACAAATCCCCA
>LXTK01000267.1 GCA_001643475.1 Proteobacteria bacterium SPGG2
CCCTCATCTTGACAAAGGGTATCTACGAGCCTGGGCGCAGCCTGCATTTGGTCGTTGGCGACGAGAAGCCTAAAATCGTCCGTCCTCTGAAATTACTGGAACGCACCGCTTCGTTCGATCAAATCGTATTTACGAAAGTTGATTCAAGTTGAAATCGTGTCAGCGTTTCAAATCCACAGGCATGTGAGCCCGGATAAAGGGTAATAGCTTGTCATAGATTTGCGGGTTTCCAGCGACGACACTACCTGTATCCAGAAACTCCCGGCCACCTGAAAAATCACCGACGAGCCCGCCGGCCTCCTCGATTAACAGGGCGCCGGCCGCGATATCCCAGGCATTCAAACCTATCTCCCAAAACCCATCTAGACGGCCACAGCCCACATAGGCGAGGTCAAGTGCGGCTGAACCGGCTCGGCGTACGCCGCTGCTATGCATAAGCAACGCCCGGAAGCTGTTGATCCATGCTTCGAGGTGTTTCTCCGCCCTGAAAGGGAAGCCAGTGCCCAGCAGGGCGAATTCCAGATTCACGATCTGGCTTACGCGCATGCGACGCTCGTTCAATTGAGCCCCGCTACCACGAGATGCGGTAAACAGCTCATTACGCAGGGGATCAAACACGACGGCCTGCTCCAACCTACCGCGGTACTCTATAGCAATGGATACGGCAAACTGTGGAAAACCATGAAGATAGTTAGTGGTGCCATCCAGTGGGTCGATTATCCATCGATAATCGTTTCCCGATTTTTGCCCGCTTTCCTCAGCTAATATGCCATGGTCGGGGTAGGCGGCATGGATGATCTTAAGGATCTCCTCTTCCGCCTGGCGATCGACCTCGCTTACAAAATCATTACGGCCTTTCGTCTCTATGGAGAGGCGTTCAAGCTGGTCCAAGTGACGCATAATAACGTTGCCAGCACGACGAGCAGCCTTGATAGCAGTATTAATTTGAGGGTGCCGTACGCGCACAATTCCCTGGCCATCGTTAGAACCTGATGTGGGTGCGCAGCAACTCGTGGCGGAAGCCGAGCGCGGGTCGGTGGCGTTGGTTTTCGGGCGAGAGAAGATGGGGCTAACCAATGCTGAGCTTGATCAATGCCAGTTCGTCGTGAGTATCCCAGCAAACGCTCAATACAGTTCACTGAATCTAGCTTGCGCCGTACAGGTTATGAGTTACGAGATATTGTGCGCTAGCCGCCAAGCGCAAAACACGACACCCCGCGAATGGCACGAAGCACATGTGCCGTTGGCGCGCAATGAGGAAATAGATCGTTTTTATCGTCATTTGGAAGAGGTGCTGCACGAAATCCGCTTTCTCGACCCGGAAAACCCGAGAAAGCTGATGCGCCGACTTTATCGATTGTTCAATCGCGCGTGTCTGGACGAAAACGAGGTCAATATTCTTCGCGGCATACTGACGGCAGTCCAGCGACACGGGGGCAAGCGGGCTTGCTAATGCAGGCCTGTATATATTAGAATATCCTAATAGAGTATAATGAGTGCTAAGGCTTTGGCTGTGGAAGGGAACGTCTGCGACAAATCGTTGACTAAGTAAAGTAGGGAGACTGATTTGTAACCCTTTGATTGAAAAGGTAACACGGATGAAGTTGACTACAAAAGGGCGGTACGCGGTTACGGCGATGTTGGATTTGGCGCTGCATTACGAGCAGGGAGCGGTAACACTGGCCGACATTGCTCAACGCCAGGGAATCTCGCTTTCGTACCTAGAACAGCTGTTCGCACGTTTGCGGCGGCATGGCCTGGTCGATAGTATTCGTGGCCCTGGCGGCGGCTATAATCTGGCCAAAGATCCGGACGAGATTTCGGTGGCCCAGATTGTGGTCGCGATTAATGAGAATATCGATGCCACCGGCTGTGGCAGTGATAATAAGTGTCCAGATGATGAGACTTGTTTGACCCATGATCTCTGGGAGAAACTTAGTGATCGGATCTACGAGTTTCTCAACAGCATTACGTTGGGCGATCTGGTTAGCCGAGACAACGTCAGGGAAATCGCGTCGCGACAAAACGAGCGCACGCAGGGCATAATAGCGCGACGATAGTTCAAGGCGCGTCTAGCTCGGCCGGTGCATGAGTTCATAATGTTGGTAGGTACTAAATGGCGGTTACTCTAACTGAAGCGGCAGCAGAACACGTGAGAGCATACCTGGCCCGCCGGGGCAGGGGTGAGGGCCTACGGGTTGGGGTGAGATCCACCGGATGCTCGGGGTTAATGTATGTGGTCGATTATGCGGACACCATCGGAGCCAAGGACCAGGTATTCGAGAGCCGTGGTCTCAAGGTTATCGTTGATGAGGACAGCCTCGCTTATCTCGAGGGGACCGAGCTCGACTATACCCGTGAAGGATTGAATGAGGGTTTTAAGTTTCATAACCCGAATGTGAAAACCGCATGCGGGTGCGGTGAAAGTTTTAATATTTAGTGGACTGAAGACAGAACATAGAAGGATTCCCGGTAAACTGAAATCCAGAGATAGAAGACTGAAAATTCGAAAACCGCAGTCCACTATCATCTGCCTATTGTTCTTCTGACCCCCGTCTGCCCTCCGTCTCCCGTCTTCAGTTCTCGGTCCTCTGCCTTCTGGAATACTAGACGCTATGCCAAATATCCTGTTACTTTAGTGACTTGCACTGATGTCTTAAGTATTCGCGGAGTTCTTGATGGCAATCGAGCGTACACTTTCGATCGTTAAGCCAGATGCAGTGGCTAAGAACCTGATCGGGGAGATTTATCGCCATTTTGAGCAGGCTGGGTTACAGATTATCGCAGCGAAAATGTTGCATTTGACCAAGCACCGGGCGGAGGGCTTCTATGCTGTACACAAAGAGCGGCCATTCTTTCATGACCTGGTAAAGTTCATGATGTCCGGACCAATTGTTGTACACGTATTAGAAGGTGAAAACGCTATTGCAAAGAACCGCGAACTTATGGGTGCAACTAACCCGCAAGAGGCAGCCGCGGGAACAATTCGTGCACAGTTTGCAGAGAACGTGGAGCGAAATGCAGTCCATGGTTCTGACAGTCCCGAAACGGCGACGACCGAAATCGCTTATTTCTTTTCCGATAGTGAGATCTGTCCTCGAATGCGCTAATGAATAGCGCCGCACGGCAAAATCCAAGAGTGAATTTACTTAACCTCGACCGGCCGGGTTTAGAGGCATTCTTTGCGAGTGTTGGCGAAAAACCCTACCGCGCCACGCAAGTTATGCAATGGATCCATCGATACGGGTGTGATTCGTTCGAGCCGATGACCAACTTGGGCAAGGCGCTCCGCCGGCGATTAGAGGCATTTGCCTGTATCAGTTCGCCTACCATCGTCAAGGATGAGCTTGCTCGCGACGGGACTAGGAAGTGGCTGCTGGAGCTTGAAAATTCAAACTGTATTGAGATGGTATTTATCCCCGAGCACGACCGGGGAACGCTATGCATTTCGTCACAAGTAGGTTGTGCGCTTGACTGTTCCTTCTGCGCAACCGGTAAACAAGGTTTTAATCGTAATCTCAGTGTGGCCGAGATCATTGGGCAGCTATGGCTGGCGTCTAGGGTTCTTGATCATCAGCCTGATTCGGAAAGGAAGATAACCAATGTCGTGATGATGGGGATGGGTGAACCATTGCTCAATTTCGATAATGTCGTTTCAGCCATGCGGCTTATGCTTGACGACAATGCCTACGGACTATCGAGACGGCGTGTTACCCTAAGCACGGCTGGACTAGTTCCCCGTATCGACCGACTACGTGAGAATTGTCATGTTAGTCTGGCTGTGTCGCTGCACGCGCCGACGGATGACCTAAGGGACAGGTTGGTACCTTTGAACAAGAAGTATCCGATCCGGGAGCTCCTTGCCGCCTGTGAACGCTACGTGGTGGGCGCGCCGCGTCGCAGGGTGACTCTCGAGTACATAATGTTGGACGGCGTCAATGATAGTCTCGAGCATGCGCGCAAACTTGCTAAACTCCTGGTTAATGTGCCCGCCAAAGTCAATTTGATCCCGTACAACCCAATAGACGGTGCTACCTATCAGTGTTCATCAAAGGGCGCTATCGACCGTTTTCGAGAGGTGTTGCTGAGCGCAGGGTTGGTGACAGTGACCCGCAGGACTCGCGGTGATGATATTAATGCAGCCTGCGGGCAGCTAGCAGGGCGGGTTGATGACCGGACACGGCGTACAGCTCGGATATCGGCCGCAAGTCCAGTTCCGGCGCAAACGCTATGATCCGTGTGTTTGGTGCTATTCTCATAGGTACTCTCCTGATGGGTTGTGCCTCGAGTCAAGAGCGCAAGGCGCTGAAAGCCCGAAAGGAAAATGTGGTGATAGTGAATACACAGTTAGCGGCAGTATATCTCCAGCGAGGACGGCCGGAAGTCGCCTTATACAATATTTCCAAGGCACTGGCACTGGCGCCAGATGATTCGCAAGCAAACAACGTGATGGCGTTACTACAATGGCGTCTCCAGGAAACCGACGCTGCCGACAAATACTTCAGGCGGGCGCTGAAGTCGCGGCCTGACAACTCAGAGGCGCATAACAATTATGGGGCTTTCCTCTGTGAGCGTGGGGAAGTCGACAAGGCAGTGAAGCAATTTGCGCTCGCGTTGGCGGACCCACTCTACACCACACCGGCCCAAGCAAACCTCAATGCCGGTTTATGTTTGATGAAAAAGCCGGCGCCAGTTGCGGCGGAATCCTATTTTAGAGAAGCTCTAAAACTCAATCCCAACCGCAAAGCGGCGCTGTATCAAATGGCCAAGATTAGCTACGACTCTGGCAAGACTTATTCCGCGCGCGGGTTTATACAGCGATTTTTTGAGGTTGCCGATGACACGCCAGAGAGTTTATTACTGGCGGTGAAGATAGAAGGAAAGTTGCGTGCAAAGGACGCGGAGGCTAGCTATGCGTTACGGCTTAGAGGCAAGTTTCCTGATTCACCTGCGGCGCAAGAGTTGCGTAAGCTATCGGCAACCAACTAGTTCGGATCTCTATGGCCAACCCCAATACTGATTCAAGCGATAAAGCTACGGCCAGTGCCGGACCTAGCAAGACCTTGTGTGATGCGCGTAAGCAACTTGGATTCAGTCCTGAAGAGGTTGCGGAGATCCTGAATCTCTCTACGTCACAGATCAATGCTTTGGAGAACGATGACTTCGCGAGTTTGCCGGAATCCACGTACGTACGCGGTTATCTACGTAGCTATGCGCAAGTGCTAGAGTTATCGGTTGACGACATCCTGGCCGCCTATGCCAACGTCAATGGTACCCAGTATGCGACTCGACTAAGTACTACACTGAGTCTTGAACCGGAGGTAACGCTGAAGGATCGATCCGTGAGGTTCGCGACCTTCTTGGTTGCCGGTCTATTGATAGTGCTTGCAGTCGTTTGGTGGCAAGGACGTAGTTATGTGCTAACCATGAGCGTCGACGCAGATACAGCGGGCGTGTCGTCACCAGTGCAGGACTTGTTAGGCCCCGATATTGCGGTGATGGAACCTAATAGCGAGATCAACCCCGGGGCCGATGAGTTGGCAGCAAGAGCCGAATTCCCGGCGACGCTGATTCCCTCTCTAGGTGAGACCGACACTTCCGAGAATGGACAGAGCTTCAACTGGGGCACCCAGGGCTCGGACTCCGGAAAATACGACAACGCGGCCATCTGGGCCGTGAGGGTAATCGCCATGAATCGACCGCCGGTGAGCTGATTTCGGTAGTGCGCTGGCGCTCACATGGCTTGACTGTCGGCTTTCGCCACATTGAAGAGGGCGAGGCGCGTGAGGCTCTCAAGTCGACCGGAATTTTGGTACGTAGTCCGGGCGAGACCGACGCAGGATCGGTGTACATCTCCCGAAGCCACCCGGCACTTGAGCGGCTCTATCGTGGGACACGATGGGTAGAGGCCTATGCTCAACAGTTACTTCGCCTCGACGGTGCGATCCGGAAGCAGAAAAACCAGCGCTTTGGCAACTTGTCGACTCGTGCCGAAATATTGTCCGGCAGTTGGTTCGCACTTGACGATGATGAGGCGGGACCCTCTCCTGATTCTGTCGACGACATAGGCGAGGTGTGAAGCCAACGACTGGAAACGTGCAAAATCCAGATGTGACACGATGTGACACGACTGTCACAGAATAAACTAGCTAAATCAACGCTGTATCAAAAGTGACAAATGTGACAGGGAATCCCTTGTGCGCCCGCACGCGCACACGCGCTCGAACGTCTGTCACAACTGTCACAATGTCACATTTAAATATGTATGTATTCGGATCAAGCCCTTGCGTCCTGCCGCGGTGTGATGGGTCAAGTGACGAATGTGACATAAAGCCAAGCAAACGAGCATACCGCTCCGTGAGATCACAACACCGCAATCGCATGGGACTTCATCGCATGCGCTGGCAGTCGCAGCGGGTCCTTCTGGCCGATCCAAATCTAACACGGTGCGCAAGCGTGTTTGGTGCGCGTCGCTAGGCCAAATTCCGAGGGCGTTTGTTTATGTTTCGGTTGTTGTTCCCGGACTGGTGGCAGATGAGGGGCGGGGGTGTCAAATCCCTACAACCTGAACCGCGTAGACCGTTGGGGTAGTCACGTTTTTGCGCAGGGTGAAATTGAGGTAGGGGGGGTACTTAACGACTGCGTATGCAAAGCGGGGCTGCCAGAATGAGTCAAATGCCTCTTTAGGGTCGCCAGGAGACATCGGCGACGTGGACGCGCGGTGTCCGCTTCTGAGCGGTAACCGGACGTAAAACGCGGCTTCCGAAATTCACGACGTGCACGTCCGCTTCCGAGCGGTAAGCAGACTTCGTGGCGTGGTCTGCCTAATGTCTGCAATTAGCCATAAGCGGCCAT
>LXTK01000295.1 GCA_001643475.1 Proteobacteria bacterium SPGG2
TGATACGCCGACCCCAAAAACACTAGCCCCAGGCCTCGAACAATACCGCCTGTATATCTATGCGTTCAGCAAGGATGGGAAACCCGGACAGCGATTACGCCTTGGTTT
This sequence comes from Proteobacteria bacterium SPGG2, assembly GCA_001643475.1. GTDB lineage: Bacteria > Pseudomonadota > Gammaproteobacteria > Acidiferrobacterales > SPGG2 > SPGG2. The sequence continues at coordinate 109 of LXTK01000295.1, forward strand.
CTTCGCAAATAAGGAGGACGCGGAAAGAATACGCCAGCGCATCATTGCGCTGTATCCCGAAGCCTGGATCGACATTATCTCTTCGCAAGAAAGGCACGACTCTGCAAACAACGCCCTAGTAATGGGCGATCCCAAATTCGCCCGACGCGAACCCAAGGATGAAGTAGTAATCGCACTCAAAGGCGATGCGGACCAGTTGATGACGCGGGGACGTGATGCGTTAACTCGTGGCAACAATGTGCAGGCGATTCGTATCTTCACCAAGATACTGTCGCTTCCGCAGAACCAACACACACAAGATGCACAGGAATATCTGGCCCTGGCGAGGCAACGCAATGGCCAAACCGCTTTGGCAAAGGTCGAGTACAAATTGTATCTAAAGCTTTACTCGCAAGGCGAAGGGGCAGACCGGGTGCACCAGCGCCTCGCAAATTTAGACAAACCAGACAAGAGAGTACAGCTAGTAGAGCTCAGAAAACCAAAAGTGGTTGAAGAGATACACGAGTGGTCTTTATTTGGCAGTTTGTCGCAAGATTATTTCGCCGGCCAAAGCAAAGTCAAAGCGGTTGGTAGTACCGCTGGTACCGAGGACGAGCTTGACCAGTCGACCATGTTGAGTCATGTGGATTTAACGGGTCGATTTCGAAACACAAAATACAACAGTCGATTTGTATTCAGTGGCAACCAGACACACGACTTCCTCGATGCAGACGATGAAAGCCAGGTAAGGTCTGCCTATTTCGATATCCTCAATAAACCACGTGACTACTCTGCCAGAGTTGGACGTCAATCCGCGGGTGGAAGAGGCGTTCTCAGCCGCTTCGATGGTGGTTTAGGCGGTTATAGCTTCCGACCACGTTGGCGTCTCAATGTCGTGGCCGGCGTTCCCGCCGATGATGTTGCGCCAGAGTCGGATCGACGTTTCTACGGCGTGAGCGCAGACATAGGTCCTTTTGCCAATCGCTGGAATAGCGCCATCTATTTCATTGATCAGGAGATAGACGGCCTTACTGACCGCCGAGCTGTAGGTGCCGAGCTACGCTATTTCGACCCGAAACGATCGTTATTCTCCCTCGTCGACTACGATATTCACTTCGGAGCGATGAATATCGCTACCGTTCAGGGAAGTTGGCAACCAGGCAATTCGACAACCCTCAACCTACTTGTCGACTACAGAAAGACACCACCACTACAGACAAGCAATGCACTTCTTGGTCAGAACATTGAGTCCATAGATGAGCTTAGAAACACCAGCAGCAGTAGCGAAATTAAGCAACTGGCAGAGGGATTAACTGCCACCTCCAAGATCTACACTGTCGGTGCAGTTCATCCGCTCACTGATCGATTTCAGCTCGGAGGCGATATCACAGTTAGCAGTATCTCGGGAACAGATGCGGTTGGTAACGTGTTGGAGGTCGATGGAACTGGCAATGTGACCACCTACAATACGCAGCTGATAGCAAATCAACTTATTTTCGACCAAGACATTTCTATCTTTGGGGTGAGTTATAGCCACAGCAACAGTTTTACTGCGAATTCACTGTCCTTCATCGAACGTTTTCCTTTTAAGAGAAATTGGAGAGCAGAAGTGGGCCTCAAGCTATATGATCAAGACAATGCTAACGGTAGCAATCTCTACCGGATCACCCCAAGTCTGAAACTATATTACCGCGGTGGCAAGAATTTAACGTTTGAAGTGGAGATCGCGCAAGAGCGAACCAAGGTCCGAGATTCTATCGATGACGAAGATACGGTTCGTGACTTTGTTAGGTTGGGTTATCGCCGGGACTTCTAGCACATGAGCAACTTTAGGTCATGGAATATTCGCTCTTCCTCTTCCTTAGAGCGAGCATTACAAGCAGCATCTACCACCTCTCGCGTCAGATGCGGGGCAAATAGCTCGATGAAATCGTACATATACCCGCGCAGAAAATTACCTCGGCGGAAGCCAATCATGGTCGTGCTAGTTGCAAACAAGTGTCCAGCATCGATTGCAGCCAGATCCTTGTCAGTAGCCGAGTCATAGGCCATCTTGGCCACGATGCCGATACCTATTCCAAGCCGCACATAAGTCTTTATCACGTCAGCATCCAAGGCTGTGCACACGATGTTGGGCTCTATTGCTGGATCACTGTCATTGACTTCGCCTCGTGAGCCACCTGTAAAATCGAAGTCACAGGTAATGATGGGATACTCCACCATCGCCTCTAGCGTGACGGGTTGCTTCTTGGTTAAGGGGTGATCGCGCAGTGTAACGATCGTCCGACTCCATCTGTAACAGGGCATCATTACAAGACTTCCAAAATGCTCGAGCCCCTCGGACGCGATTACGAAGTCGGTGTCACCTTTGGCTGCCAATCCAGCTATCTGAACAGGATTTCCCTGATGCAGTCGGAGCCCTACTTTGGGGTACCTTTGAACGAAGTTCCGGATGATCGGCGGTAGGACATAACGCGCCTGGGTGTGGGTGGTAGCGATAGATAGCGTGCCCTTATTGGGATCGCTGTACTCTTTTGCCAATCGCGGAATGCTTTCTGCGCCATTTAGTACGCGCTCGGCCATTTCGATAATCGCCTTGCCGGCTGGTGTAATACGCGTAAGTTGCTTGCCGCTTCGCTCGAAAATCTGAACGCCTAACTCTTCCTCTAATCGCTGGATCTGTTTACTCACTCCAGGCTGTGAGGTAAACAAAGTTTCCGCTGTAGCGGAGACGTTAAGCCCGTTGCGGGCAACAGCGGAAATATAACGAAGCTGGCGTAGATTCATGATCGACCGCTATCGGGCTTAATCAGCAGCAAGTCTTGCCTGCTCTTCCAGCAAATAACTTAACCACATATTCGAAAGCTTCTCTTGCGCGGAATTTTGCCTTAGTCGCGCACTAAGATTAGTGAAATCAACCCGATCGAGTAGCTGATCCTGGTTGTAGCAGGAATATACAAAGTACTCCTCTCCCGTATCCGGGTCGATGTGCTTGCACAGACACTGGGCGCATACGCCCTTCATCATACACTGCATCGGCGAGTTGATTGAGCCAATAGCGGTGTGGTTATTCTTCAAATAAGGCTTCAGCACCCCGTGGCGTGCGACCTTAACCGCTGCCATCATACGATCAGACCCAATTACGATGATGTTGTCGATATCCTGCATCGGTAYAGACGTCTCRCCTAGTTCTCCTTTTGCGTACGCCTGCATCGCCTSAAYGATATTGCCGACGAAAGACTTATCCTGTGGCCGYGTAGTTGGAATCTTTTCTAYGYCTGGCGTTTTKTCTACSGACCACACGATSACRTCYGAAGCCGCCTCGATRTCTTTAACCTTGAAAACGTYCTCCTGACTCTTGTAACCCGCAAAGTAAACCACCTTATTRCCCGCAGCCCGCAGTGCCTTGCCAATAGAGAAAAGCACGGCATTACCAAGGCCGCCRCCGGCAAGCATTAYACTTCGMCCATGTGGTAYATCGGTCGGCGYGCCGGTAACACCCATGACYACGATGGGGYCCCCCRRTTGCCAYGAGGCACAAAGCCGCGACGACGTCCCCATCTCCAGYGCAACTAACGAGATTAAGCCYYTYTCCTTATCTACCCAYGCSCCYGTCARTGCRATGCCTTCSGCCGTTAGCGTAGTGCCCTCCACTACCGGTGCSTGGGYTTCGAAGTTCTGAACCCGATAGAACTGSCCCGGATGAAATTTRCGCGCCTGCYGTGGGGCCTTGACCACAACCTCAATGATGGTCGGGGTTAGACGATTNACTKNCWACSACCGTAGCRWTGAGCTCATCATCGAATCGCTTTCTTAATGCAGCCAGCTTTCCATCACGCTCATCTTGTTTGYCCGGATCTAARTCTTGTAGCTCCTTRTCGAATAACTTAACGACATATGGATAACCGTCTCGGGCGCTRGCCATGGCTTTGACCACGTTGCCGGCATAGACCGGATGATTGTCTCCATAGAAGCTGATGTAYTTYCCRTTCTTGTGATACGAGGTTAGCGGCGCTGGCTTCCCGATCTTGGGCCAACGTTTATCGTGCATGGCTKCAAGGGTTGGCGTGYCATTGTCGGCAACAGGCTCAAATCGTTGGAAAAARTTCCCATCCAATTCGAAYGTGCCGGGGTAYTCGTTTTCATAGATGATGTTCGGCGAAATACCGGCCGCAATGAACAGACTACGCAACGGCACCTCGACGTCCTCACCCGTATTCACCCACTTGCCGTCTGCCTGGACCATCTTGGAAAATTTAACTGCTTGCAGATGCCCGTGTTCATCCGGCATTGCCTCGGTGGGGCTCATACCCTCCGCCCAGGCAATACCTTCCTCCAAGGCCTTGATCACCTCCTCGTGGTTTTGCCGATAGGCTGGCGCCTCCTTTATGCCCTTGCGATAAAAAATCGTGACACCGCCCCACTTCTCTATCAATGGTTGAAAGTTCGGTAACTCAGCTGCGGCCTTGGCACGCTCTCTTTCCGCATGCACCTCGCGTCCGTGCACCAAGAGCTCATCCAATATTTCCCTTTCTTCGGCATCGAATCGTGCTAGTACGCTGTCCTTCTCGTACCTATCGATCAGTCGCTGATAGCGATGCAGCATTTTCTCCACTTGCACCGGGTAGTAGGCCATAAGTTCTGTGGCCGTATCGATAGCCGTCAACCCAGCGCCGATCACACCCGCCGGTAGACGCAATTGTAGATTCGCCAACGATGATTCCTTGGCGGCACCGGAAAGCTGTAGTGCCATAAGAAAGTCAGAGGCCTTTCGAATACCACGGATAAGGTTGTTCTTGATATCGATGATCGTCGGCTTACCGGCCCCGCTGCTGATGGCAATATGGTTGATGCCCAAATCCCAGGCGTCATCGATAGTAAGCGTACCGCCAAAACGCACGCCCCCATGACACAGAAAAGTCCTGCGCCGAGCGAGCGTAAGGTAAATAACCTTGAGGAAATTCTTGTCCCAGCGCACGGTGATACCGTATTCCGCCACCCCACCGAAGCCAGTCATGATGCGCTTGTCTAGATCCTCGTAGAGATCATTGAAATCCTTAACCGGTATTGGCAGGGTATTGGCATCACCGGTTAGCTCGACTGGCAGCGGTTCAATCTTTAGGGCATCGATACCCACCACCGCAAACCCTTCATTTAGTAGATAATGCGCAAGCGTATAACCGGCGGGACCGAGGCCCACGACCAGCACGTTCTTGCCGTTATACGGCAACGCATATGGGCGCTTTACATTCAACGGATTCCAGCGAGTGAGCAAGCTATAAATCTCAAAGCCATAGGGCATAAACAGCACATCGGTCAATACATTCGTTTCGATCTGGGGAATATTGACCGGTTCAGTCTTCTGATAAATGCAACCCTTCATGCAATCGTTACAAATGCGGTGCCCGGTCCCCGGGCACATAGGGTTGTCGATTATAATCAATGCCAACGCACCGATATTGTCGCCCTGGCGCTTGATAATATGCATTTCAGAAATCTTTTCTTCTAACGGACACCCCGTTTGGTCTACACCGAGGACATTGACTTTAAACGTACCGGTCTTCTTGTTCGGCATCCCCTTGGAGCAATAGTCAGTGTCGGTTTCATGACAATAGATGCAGTGATCAAGTTCATAGAGTATCTCGCGCTGGTTGAAACGTTTGTCAGTCAACGCAAAGCCGTCACGCCGTCGGCGGGTTGCCTTTGGTCCAACCAGTGTCACATGGTTTTCTTTTTTAACGATCTCATAGGGTACAAGATGCTCAAAGTCCGTCTTTGCTGGCCTCTTGAAACTCGCCCATCCGACAACGCGCTTTGCCAATGCTGGGTCATTCAGTGCTGCATAACTCCATCTCTGTATAACGTCGAGTAAACGGTCTGCAAACACCAACGATTCCTGCTGGCTCAATATCTCTGCCAGCACCTGTTTGGCTTGCGCATCTTTGGCCAGTCGCTCACGCAGAACTTTCAAATCTCCGTCAGCAGTGCTGTACTCGCTCTGCTTCCCCTTCCCCGCCTGGCGGTAGTGTTCGGCCAGTCGATAGACTCTAGTGGCGAGGATGCTGAGCACCCGCTCCGCGTCCTCATCGGCCGCAATCTCTGGAAACGCCACACGTCTGAGGACTTCAAGCTGACGCTCGAGCCTAGCGATATCCCACTCGGCTACATTTTGGCCTTTGTATTTGCTGCCCACCCGCATGACGACTTCATTGCGGTAGGTAAGGATGTGTTCCACTTCATCCTGGATCGACTGGGCCTGCATCTGATGAAAGGCTTCGACATCGAACAACCGTGCAACAAAACGTCCAACATACGGTGCCATGCGTACCAGTAGGCTCGAGGTTTCCTTTGGCGATAAACCATCGCCAAAAGACTCCCGGTAGGCCTTGTATTCGGCAAAGAGTCCCGAGTCCTGCTGTCGCACGGTATCGTCAAATGCCGCGAGCAGATCTCGCAAGCGTGCCGAATCATACAAGTCGCCATAGGAAAATCCGGCCACGCCGAGCGCGAGCCCACCATGTCTATGGCCCCCCTTCTTAGTACGGGCAGAAGTATTACGCGTCTGGTTCATATAAATTACTGATAAGACTATTCTATCCGAACTAGGGGTATGGGGCCTCAGTTTTCAAGGGATTGGTGGTCTACACAATAACCCCGACAGACTCGGGTAATACAATGGATTCTGAGGCGGCCCGCACCCTCAATCTCAATAGGGGCGACGGTGCAGGTGTTCAAGTAAGGTTTCTATGTTGGTGGGTTCAGTATTGCGATACCGCACGCTGAAGCGCTCTCGCTCATCCTCAGTATTGCATTGTCGAATCTCCCAACCGCCAGGTGGTGATAGCGCTTCGGCTACCATCTCCAGGTCATTACGCATGGCGTCAAACGTCGCCTGGTTATTGGGTGCCAACAGACGATCGTTGGCAACAAAACAAATTCGTCGCCAGCGAATTTTATATCACCCCCCAGCAACAATTCCTGCTCCAATAACCGGCATGCCGAAAGCGCCGTCTCTATTGCTGCGCACAACCGAGCCGTCAATGTGCCGGGCTGGGCGGGCTTACGCTGGTAAAGCAGACCCAAGCGACCACCGGCCCGATCCATGACGATATCCGCTTTGTGACCGATGAGTAGAATGCCGAGGCCGTTAGGAATATGCCGATAATCAGCAACATCGATGGGGATCCCGGGTAATGTCTGCCGCTGGATCCAACGATGGAAACATCGATAAACTTGGCATCGTCAGCGGCCGTATTTGGGTGAGCGAAAATTTCACACAGAAACGTTGTAATTCTGGGGCTGACTCACTCACAGACTTCAAGACAAGAGGTGTCATGCTACTGTTGGTGCCAAAATCGCATCTATCGGCGTGATCCAATTCTTATTAGCGGGCAAGGTGCGGCACCGCTACTCTACGATACTGTTGCTAACTATGTTCCCCGCTTCGCTTGCTTTCCCACTCACGGAACTGCGCTAGATCTTCACCGATTGATGCAACCACCAGTCCCACCAAGGTGGCATCATCGACAAGACCGAGAGTCGGCAAGAAATCGGGGATCAGGTCGAAAGGATTAAGGAAATAGATAAGTACGGCCACCACGGCGACAAGGGTCCTCCAAGGCACCGCCGTGTATTCCCTTCTTGCCCACGCGCGCAATAGCCGCGTCAATGTCAGCAAATCGTCCCAGACCTTTTGCAGCGCGGCTTTGTTCTTTTGTGCTTTCTCGGCCGACCGCGCCGCTAGCTGCGCGGCGCGACGATACTTCTCCAGAAGCGCTTTAGTGTCTTGCTCCGATACGAGCGGTATAACGACCTTGGACGGGCCATCCTTCATAGTGTGTTCATCAGACAGACTTATCTGTAACTCTAAACGCCCGATGTCTGCATCGACGACCTGACTGACGACGAGGTTTCCTGGGCACCACCAAACAGTGATAACATCATGCCGTAAAATAGAGCAGGTGATCAAATGGACAGAACTCGACTTATCATTCCTGCCGTGGGTGGCCTGTATGAAGCCGGTTCAGGGCTTGTTTACGCATGGATTCGGTTCTTCAGTGGGTTGTTCCTGATGCCACATGGTGCACAAAAACTGTTCGGTTGGTTCGGCGACAACATCGACGGTACGGCTGGGTTCTTCTCAAAGATCGGCCTCGAGCCTGCGCTGCCGCTCGCCTATTTGGTTGGTGCAACCGAGTTCTTTGGCGGCCTTCTCATCGCCATCGGATTACTGACGCGGCCAGCCGCAGTAACAGCGGCAGTGTTGCTGTTGGTGGCCGTCTTTCAAGTTCACCTCGGTAACGGCTTTTTCTGGAACAAGGGCGGCTACGAATATCCCCTACTGTGGGCCATCTTGATGATTGGTATTTTCTTTCGCGGCGGTGGCGAACTGTCGATAGACCGGGCGATCGGCAAAGAATTCTAGTGGACTAAACTTACAGCTTTTCGTGTAGAGCCAAACAAATGAGAACTGTACCAAAATTAACCCTGGACGATGCAAGAATAATCATGGCAACCGCAGAAAACCAAGCGCGTGAAATCGGGGTCGACATGGATATCGCGATCACCGATGACGGTGGCAACCTTCTTATGTTTCACCGCATGGACAATGCCCGCATTACCAGCATAGATATTGCCATTAGTAAGGCCTTCACCGCGGCCGGGGCACGGAAGTCTACGCTCGAATACGCCAAGACGAGCGGGCCGGGTGGGCCATCGTTTGGTATCCACGTTAGCAACCAGGGGCGATTCATGGTTTTCGGAGGCGGTCTCCCGGTGTTTGTCGATAACGAAATTGTTGGCGGAGTGGGCTGCAGCTCCGGCCGGCCGGATCAAGATGAAACAGTCGCACAAGCGGGTATTGATGCGTTCTTAAAGCAGCTACAAAAATAACCGCGCGCGCCAAACAGTGCCGATCTTAAACGACATACTGGTTATTGCATTGGAACAGGCAGTGGCGGCGCCGTTTACCTCATGCAAACTCGCACAGGCGGGGGCGCGGATTATCAAAATTGAACGTGAGGCCGGAGATTTCGCACGCGCTTACGATCATGTGGTGCAAGGGGAAAGCGCCTATTTTGTTTGGTTGAATCGCGGCAAACAATCATTGGTGCTGGACATAAAGCAACMACAGGATTCAGATCTRCTCCACCGCATGTTGGCACGTGCRGATGTATTCMTCCAAAACTTGGCACCGGGCGCCGCCGGCCGGGCTGGTTTCGGCAGCGACGAACTGCGCCGYMGRTRCRATAGGTTGATTACTYGCGATATAAGTGGTTACGGGGATAGCGGACCCTATGCGCAAATGAAGGCCTATGACAAYCTCCTGCAAGGAGAAACGGGTTTGCTCGCCGTCACCGGCACTCCTGATGCACCGGCGAAAGTGGGTGTATCGCTCGCAGATATTGGCGCTGGCCTGCACGCCTACGCAGCAATTTTGGAAGCACTCATAGTTAGAGAGAAAACCGGACAAGGAACAGCGATCAAAATCTCGCTTTTCGATTGCTTGGCTGACTGGATGAGCGTCCCCTATCTACACCAAGTGTATGGCGGCAAGGCGCCACCGCGAAGCGGGACCCATCATGCATCGATCGCACCCTACGGTTGTTACCGAGTTCGGGATGGGCGCCAGGTGATGATCGGCATTCAGAACGAACGTGAATGGCGTCGGTTTTGTGAAGATGTACTACAGATGTCCGAGGTTGCAACGCACGAGATATTTATCTCCAACAGTTTACGAGTTGATCATCGTGACCAACTAGACGCGATAATCGATAGTGTGTTCGCACAACTCTCATTGGTGGAAGTCATCGAGCGGCTGCGCGGAGCTAGTATCGCCTATGCGCGCATGAATTCTGTGGAAGAGCTCGCTAATCACCCACAGCTTCAGACAACTACCGTCGATACGCCCAGCGGTTCGATCAAACTACCCGCGTCGCCGCTGCCGTTCAGAAATGATATCGATGAACGCGTGCCTGAATTGGGTGAACATACCGAAGCCATTCGCAACGAATTCGGTGGATGATGCTATAGCGTGGGTTGGTCTAAAGGCCAATCGCGAGCGGTAGGTAGGTAACGGGATCGATGCCATAGGCGTAGGGCTCTAGCGCCTGATCAATCTCAGCCAAATGACTGCCGCTGGACTTTTGATGCATGAGGTCGATGGTTTTCGGGATCGCGTATGGAGTATGATCCGGTTTGAGCACCAACGTTACTTTAGGCCTGAGACGGCGAACACGATTCGTGGTTATCACTACGCCCACTTCACCGGTGTCCAGCTTGACCACACTGCCAATCGGATAGATGCCCATACACCGGATGAATTGTTGGACAAGTTCTTTGTCGAACGCTTTGTCGCGCCATTCGTAAAGTTTTCTCAGCGTAATATGCGCGAGGGCGGCAGCCTGATGCGGCCGGTCGCTGGTGAGGGCATCATAACGATCGACAAGGCCGCCGATCGTGCCGAACATCCCGATCTCATCACCTCTGAGCCCATTCATGTAACCGGAACCATCACATCGTTCATGATGACGTTCAACGATTGCGATCGCACCCTGAGGTATGCTTTTTGTGCTCGCCAGGATGGTCACACCACGAGGCACATGGCTCTTCATTAAAGTAAACTCCTGCTCGGTCAGAGGCTCAGGTTTTTTCAATATCTCATCGGGTATTCGCATCTTGCCGACGTCTTGTAACAAAGCGCCGAGCCCGAGGACATGTAGCTGTTCGAGGTCAAACCCCAAGTGGCGGCCGAAGACGAGGGCCAAGATACATACCCGAAGACTGTGCAGAGCGGTGTATTCGTCCTTTTTCTTGAGTTGGGCAAAGCACATAAGCGCATCGGGGTTGCGAATTACGCTCTCCGCCATTTGCCCCACTGCTTTTTTCGTCCCGGGTATGTCCAAGCTTCTGCCAAAGCGGGTGTCCTCCATCAATGTCTTTATTATCGTCGTGCCCTGTTCATAGGTCTCTGTAATCGTTGCAATCTCTTCTTCGAGTGTCGTTTGGTCCCTGTAGCAAGGTTTCGCCGTCGTACGGTTCGGGGCATTCGCTTTCTTTAGGAGCTCGAACTCCAACTTCTTCTGCGGGTCGGTGAAGAACGACACCTGTCGCCGTCGGGCGTTGGCGGGGACTGGCGAGTCGTGCCCCGCCAGGTCGCTGACATCCACCCTTATGTACACTTCCTTGCAATAGCGCTCGAGCTCTTGGATCTGCTCCTGCGTGGAAATCTCAAACCCCTGGAATACAAACGGGGTTTCAAGCCACGGACGATCCAACTGGTAGACATACATGCCGAACTGCAGATTCTGTACGGCTATTTTGGTTACTTTCGGTGGACCCATTTCGGCGCGGCTGAAATTGCGAATTAAGATGCTGTTTGCAATTTCCGCGCCAGACGTCCGCGAGCTCAGGCATTCGGCACATGACATCCCGGGTCCCTGGTAAATACCCATAATAACAATAGGTTAGTGAACTGGCCGGAGTTTTCGTGGATACGATAGCGACTCTCCGGCAGAAACGACAAGGCCCTGCACCGGCCGCACGTGTTCACCTGTGTCACATAGGTTCACGCAGCGCCGCGGGCAGCGCCAGCTTCCTCAGGCGGCGGTGCCTCTTGTGGCCACAGAGATTGGTCGATTTTCGCCAGTATATCGTCGGTCATACGCTCTTGGGTTTCCAGCTGCTTCTTACTGGCCTCCAGGTAGCCGATACGTTTATTCAAGTTGTCCAGGCTATGATGGATTTTCCTTAGGCTATCGAAGCGCTGGTCCAGCATCGATTTGTGTTCGTGGATCTGGGCGAACACCGGCGCCATGATCGCTTTGCTCCACTGTTCCGCCCCTTTGTTGCACTCGTCAAAGAGATTTCGCGCTCGGCTGACAAAGGTGATAAAAAACTTCTTAATAACAAAGTGCTGCTCGGTCACGACCATAGCCGGGCTATTGCGGAGCACCTCGGCCTCTGTGCGCAGGCGTTTGAACTCGTTGTGGTAGGGTGCCAAATCAAAGCTTCCCTGCTTGAGCTTGACAAGCCCGTGCTCGATTTGAAATTGTTTATAGATCGTATCAACCAACTTCTTTATCCGACGCGTCTGCTTGTGAACCTTCTCCATCGTCATCATGGCGCCGTCAAAAAAGGTTTTCATACCGGCTTTTAGGCCGTGCGTGGTCCAGCTGCCTTGCATCTCGTTACGGGTTTTGGCGATCAGCGCATCGAATGCTTGTATGCTTAGGCAGTCGAGCAGCAGCTTGATCTCCCGTTCCAGCACCGCGCGCGTGGTTTCGACATTCGCGAGCTCCCGATCATAGGCCTTCTGCTCGCGGGCGACTTTCGCCACCATCCCCTGGATCACGTCCTGGTTCTTTCCACTCATGCCTTTAAGCTCCTTGAGCTCCGCACAGGTGCCGGAAAGCCGCGTCTCGATCATCGCCCTCGTGGTATCAATAGTGCCGCCGATCTCCTGCACGATCTTGCTGCGCATCAGCGCCTGCTTGGAGGGGATGATATCGTCGGACAACTTCAGCTCGAGCGCCGGCAGACCGCTCTCTGTAATCATAGCGGGGTCCTGCTTGATCTTACCGATCAGGCCTCGCTGTGCGGAGACGGCGAAAACGTGGTTTTTAGGTATTCGCAGCGCCGCCGCCGTTTCCTGTACCTGGCGTGATATGCTGGCGGCGACCACCTCTTTACTGCGCAGCTCATCGCTGAGGGTATCAATCTTGTTGAGCGCGACGATGCGACCCCCGTTCTTTTCACCCTTCGCCACACAGACATGCTTCTTCCAGACCTCGAGATCGGATTTGGTGACGCCTGTATCAGCGGCGAGCACGAACAACACCACATGGGCGTTCGGCAACATACTCATCGTCAATTCGGGCTCGGTGCCGAGCGAGTTGAGGCCTGGGGTATCCAAAATCGAGAGTCCCTGTTTAAGCAACGGATGCGGATAATTGATGATCGCATGGCGCCAGACTGGAACCGTGACCTTCGATCCGCTCTCCGGCGCGTTCGGATTGTATAGTCCCAGTGCCTGCGCCTCCTGGATGCCGACGGTCTTGGTTTTGACGATCTCATTGAAGGCGGCGGCCATTGCCTCGGGATCATCGAGTTCGAGCGAAACCGTTGCCCAGTGCGTAGGAGAACGTTTGTACTCGGCGACGGTCTCTGTGCTTTTGCGCGTCTCGATCGGGAGCAGCTCAATCGAAGGCGGATGGTTATCATCGTATTGCAGCTCGACCGGGCACATCGTAGTGCGGCCCGCCTCCGAGGGCAGCAGGCGCTGCTTGTAGTCGGCAAAGAAAATTGCGTTGATAAGCTCGGTCTTGCCGCGGGAGAACTCACCGACCATGGCCACGATGAGCTTATCGGACTTCAGGGTCTCGATGAGCTCGAAGATCCGCAGGTCGTCTTTACCATCGGTCACGCCTTCCGCCTGCAGCCATTCATGATACCGGCTGATGAGGACGATGAGATCATCGCGCCATTTCTTGTAGTCACCGAGGCATCTACCCAGGGCGTCACTGGCATTCGTTTCTGTGGTCATTGCACTGTTCACCGCCTCCTCGATTGCTGCCAAAGGGCCAAAAAATTTGAGATACATCCTTGGGCATTGTCGGCCAAAACTGGCCGATAAATTCGGGGCGAGCGTCCAAACCAACTACATATAAAAAATAATAGAATCCGTAGTCTCGCCAAGCTTGCCGTTCGTCCGTTTAAAAACACCGCCGAGCATTCTTTCCATGCCCATAGTTCGTATACAAAAGACGTGCCAAAGACCGTTCGTTGCTGCTTTTGGCCAAGCACCTTTGCAGCCTAGTTTGGCCCCCGGGTTAACTGACCCATTGCAGCATTAGCGAAGCGCGTTGCCCGCCAAGCCTTGGGAACTTGGGCGAGAATGAATCGAGCGGTGTTTGCCTTGCTTTTCAAGGGGAAGTTAACAATGGTCCTCGTCGGTCGCCTGCTTATAGTTACCTATGCCGATAAAAACACCGAATAGGGATGTTCCATGCGCACCATTGTGGTCTAGGACGCTGCCGATGACAGCAGGAGGAAACACAGATAGACGGTATGCACCGGCAGATCATGGCGATTTCAGGCACAGCGCGGCTCTTTGTGATGACCGTCGCTATCGCGATTATGCCCGGGATTGCGCACGCCCTGGGGCTCGGTAACCTCAAAGTCTACTCCGCCTTGAACGAACCCCTTAGTGCCGAGATTGAATTTACCCCTAATAAGTAACAAACAGCTCAGGACTCTAACTGCCGAGGTGGGTTCGGAGGCGGACTCCGCCGCCGCC
>LXTK01000074.1 GCA_001643475.1 Proteobacteria bacterium SPGG2
AAACCGGTAATCTCGAAGGCATCATAGCCGATTTTCAAGAACTGCAGGGCGGTCTTTACGGTGTCGTTGACGTATAAGATGAAATTGCGAAATTCCTCCAGTTTGTGAATTTCTTGATTCGACTGCCACGCCTTTCCGGGCGTCAGTTCCGACGAACGCCGACGCATTCTGTTAAGAGCTGTGAGGATGCTCTTGTTTACCTCTGCGTAAAACTTGGCCCGAAGCTGAACTTTCCACACGAACGTTGGAAATATCGACAGCACATCCGTGCTTTTAATCCATGAATGTTCCTTCATTGTCATGACGAAGTTTGCCTAGTTCGATCGACCCCACCGCCTGACGGCGTACTCTAGCCGCGCCGTTCACGGTTCGGTGGAGCGCCTTGTTAGGCTCAGATTGCAACGCTTGTGTGGTACTTGGACTCATGGATGCATAGTCGTTTTTGAGCGGCGGCACGTCTCGTGAAAAGTTAGTGGGCGTGATCGAGAGGCTTTTGTCAGTTAGTCTGCGATTTCTCTCACGACACGAAACCCGGTATTGTATTTTCTGTATGTATAATAAAGGCTATTGCGGTGTGCCGAACGCAAGAACCTTGGATCGTTTAGCCAGGATCCCCCTCGAGTACCACGCATACTGCAATCACCTGTGTTCCAACTTGTTCCGTCCGCCGGTGCACCGATATAGTTATCGTTCCAGCAATCCTCTAGCCATTCCCACACGTTTCCGATGGTGTCGTACAAACCGAATTTGTTAGGCAGGAAACTACCGACGGGAGCCGTACGAGCCCCATATCCGTCTTGACATTTTTTGTTCTGCCATTTAAAGCTTGAACTGGCATCCACGCCGTTGCCGTATTTGCAGAGCATGCTCACCGAGTTTCCAAAGAAATATCGGTCGGCCACTCCTGCCCGCGCAGCATATTCCCACTCAGCCTCACTGGGTAGTCGGTATGTCTCTCCCGTCTCTTGCGACAACCATGCGACATAAGCTTTTGCGTCTTCCCAGTTCACGCATACCACTGGATCACGATCAGTCTGTCGAAAACCGGGGTAAATCCACGAAACTCCTTCTCCCCAACCAACCTTCGCTAAGTATCGGCACGAATTCTCAGTACTATACGCTGAAGCCTCTACGAACACCGAAAATTCAAATTTTGTTACTTCGTACTTGCCAATAACCAACGGCCGTGAAATGACCACAATGTGAATCGGCCACTCGTCATCTCCTCCTTCCGCGAACGCTGCTCCGATCCGGATTGACCCTGCTGGTATAACGATCATTTCGGGGCATGCTCCGCAATCCTTGAAGCTAGACCCAGGCAATAGTAACTCGCTAGCAGTTGCCGAGATCATCACGGTGAGAAGAGCGACAGATAGATATTTCGAGTAAGCCAATTTTCCCTTCAGTGCAGCCTAACGGTCCCGTTCAGCGGCGCGCCGCTTGAGGCGCGTCCGCTGCAACGGATGGTTGGGCGATGAACCGATCGTCCTCAATTAGTGTCGCTTGACCAAGCAAGGGTCAGGCTGCAAAACGGCGCACCACGTCTTCGTTCCATTCCACCCCGGTGCCGATGGCGTCGCCAACGATCGCCATGCCTTTCTCGACGCGTAGCGGCTCGGCGAGGATGGGGTTCCACCAGTCCACGTACTCCAGCCAATGCGCTGTCGGAGTACAGCACAGGAGGCGCGCACTGATCTCTGGCCAAAGGTGGTTGGACACGCGGATACCTTTCGTGTGCGCGAGCGTCGCGGCCCTGAGCCAGCCAGTCACTCCGCCAATCTTCATCACGTCTGGCATGACAAAGTCCGATGCTTGCGCTTCGATGGCGTGCTGCATGTCCAACGTTCCCCACCAGTTCTCTCCGCATTGGATTGGGGTTCGTGCCTCGCGCGCGACGAGCGCGTGCCCGGCGTAGTCATGGGCGAGCGTCGGTTCTTCAACCCACGTGAGACCCTCGTCGTCAAGAATCCGAAGTCGCTCTACGGCCTCTGTCGGAGTGAGGCACTGGTTGTAGTCCACCATGATGACCATGTCGTCACCAGCAGCCTTGCGCATGGCGCGCACAACGGCGACGTCCTCTTGCACAGTCGGGTAGCCGATTTTGGCTTTGATGCCCGTGAATCCTCGCGTCGCCCAGTCCTCGGCGGCTTTCGCGCAACCTTGCACGCCGTCGTACCCGACCGCACCGTAGGGGCGAACGGGCTTCTCCAACCCCCCCAGCAACCGCACGAGCGGCATGCTGTGAACGCGGGCCAGCGCATCCCACAGCGCCATGTCTATCGCGGCGAGCGCGATACCGACAAGGCCTTGCGTCCCGAGCAATCGGAATCGCTTGGCGAGTTTTTGCTCGACTTCGGCCGGAGCCAGCACGTCACCCTTTACCAGGGTCTCGAAATTCTGAATCAGCTCGGCAGTTGGCTTGAGCGCAGCAGCCGTGTAGGTGAACACGATGCTGTGACCGCTGATTCCAGTGTCCGTGATAACGTCCGTCAAGACCAGGGGCGACTCGGTAATCACGCCGCTCGCAGTCTGATGCGGTTCTGTCATCGGCACGCGAACCGCCCGCACTCTAAAGCCTTGAATCGTCGGCGACGAATCTCTCGGCATATCCTCCTCCTCTGATCAGTATGCCCAACGGGGCCGAAGCCGCGGAGCGGGGCGTGCCGCGCTGTGCGCCCGAGCGCCGCCAAGGCGTCGCGTCAGCTCCCGCCCCGTTAAGCGGGGCTCGTGCAAAATCTTAATCACTAAGCGCGCCGGATGCGTGCGTTACATACAGGGCCCGAGCGCCGCTTAACGTTGGAATTGAGCGGCGTGCGTTAGCGCGTCCGGCCCCGGAGGGGCGAACTCAAATGACTTGTTATGCTTTTTTACCACGGACCTATTATGTAATCTAAAATTGACGACTATATTGTTACATGAAATGACTCCCAATAATCCAAAAGTTAATAAATATCTTACCCACCATTCCCGATCCATTAGATAATGTAAAGTTGATACGTTTTAATCCTAATCAAGTTGAAATAGGAAAGACAGTGGTAAAAGTAGATACAGGATA
>LXTK01000291.1 GCA_001643475.1 Proteobacteria bacterium SPGG2
CATGGGGTGTGCGTTGAGCAATGTCATGGTAGTCGCGGGTGGAACCGGTGGGCACGTGTTTCCTGGGTTAGCGGTGGCCGAATACCTGCGGAGCCAGGGTATAGACGTGGTGTGGATGGGGACACAGGCAGGCCTGGAATCGCGCGCGGTGCCGGCGGCCGGCTTCGAGATCGAATGGATAGAAATCCGCAGTTTGCGCGGTCGTGGCTTTATGGGGTGGCTGCTGTTGCCAATTAGGTTAGTGGTGGCGATGACACGATCGCTGCATATTATGCTGCGGCGCCGCCCGGACGTGGTGCTAGCGATGGGCGGTTTCGTGGCCGGCCCCGGTGGCTTAGTTGCTTGCCTATTGCGCAAACCGCTCTTGATCCATGAACAAAACGCGGTCGCCGGGTTGACTAACCGTTGGTTGGCCCTGTTTGCAGATCAAATTCTGGCTGGATTTCCGAACGCCTTTAAACATCGGCCACGGGCCAGGCATGTTGGCAATCCCGTGCGGCGAGAAATCGACAAGTTGCCGGCGCCACAGCTCGACACCATACAAGAAGGCCGATTATGTCTGTTGATATTGGGAGGCAGTCAAGGCGCCCAAATATTCAACGAGGTGGTGCCCAAGGCGTTGCGCGGACTTACCGCGGACGATAGTCCCGATGTTTGGCACCAGTGCGGTGAGCGCTGGTTGGAATCAACGCGGGCCGCGTACCAGGGTATCCCCGCCAAGGTCGATGTGACCACCTTCATTGATGACATGGCAGCCGCTTATCGTTGGGCCGATTTGATCATCTGTCGGGCCGGCGCCATGACGATCGCCGAGCTCACGGTTGCCGGTTGCGCCGCAATCCTTGTGCCACTACCGCACGCGGCCGACGACCATCAGACAGCCAACGCGAAGTTTCTGGCGGAACGCGAAGCCGCCATTCTGCTTTCGCAGCAAGATTTCTTGGCGTCGCGCGTGGGCGATTTGCTTGCACGGTTTAATAGCAACCGTCAGTTGCTCATGAAGATGGCGGTTAACGCGCGTCGTTGTGCTATGCCTGGCGCAGCAGAAACGGTCGGACAGCTATGCATGGAGGCGATGCATGCATAACTGGGTTAAACGTATCCATTTCGTCGGTATCGGCGGAGCTGGCATGAGTGGGATTGCCGAGGTTCTCAATAATCTGCACTTTGACGTCTCCGGTTCGGATGTCCGAGAAAGTACCAATACCCGCCGGCTGACGACACTTGGCGTACCGGTGCACATTGGTCACAAGTCGATACTTGTCGAAGGCGTTGATGCGGTTGTTGTGTCTTCAGCCATCAACGGTACGAATCCGGAAGTGATGGCGGCGAAGAAAGCCAAAATACCCGTAGTGCCACGAGCCGAGATGTTGAGCGAGTTAATGCGATTTCAACGCGGCATCGCTATTGCCGGCACGCATGGCAAGACAACCACTACCAGCTTGATTGCCAGTGTACTGGCGGAGGGTGGACTGGACCCGACATTTGTGATCGGTGGCCGACTCAACAGTGCTGCGAGTAATGCCCGTTTGGGTTATGGCGAATACTTGGTAGCAGAGGCCGATGAGAGTGACGCCTCATTTCTTCATTTGCAGCCGTTCGTCGCGGTGGTGACGAATATCGACAACGACCATCTCAGTAGCTACGAGGGTGATTTCGAAAAGTTAAAACAGGCATTTGTCAGTTTCTTACACAATCTGCCGTTCTACGGTCTTGCCATCGTATGTTTGGATGATCCTGTCGTACGAGAAATCGTTTCCCAAATCAATAAGCCCATAGTGACTTATGGCACCTGTGAAGAAGCCAATGTCCGTGCTCGTAACATAGAACAACAAGGCTTGCAGATGCGCTTTACGGTGGATTTGGATGATCATCCAGAATGGCTTGAGCTTACGCTCAACCAACCGGGTGTACACAATGTGTTGAACGCATTGGCTGCAGTCGCAGTAGCGCGTGAGCTTGGTGTAGCGAAAGAGGCGATCGCCAGCGGGCTCGCCAATTTTTCTGGAATCGGAAGGCGATTTCAGGTACTGGGCCAACTACCTCTCGGTGATGGCGATGTGATCTTGGTTGATGATTATGGGCATCATCCACGAGAACTCGCGGCAACGATGGCGGCGGCACGACGTGGATGGCCGGATCGGCGATTAGTGGTGGCGTTTCAGCCGCACCGCTATAGCCGTACCCACGATTTACTTGATGATTTTAGCGTGGTGTTAAACGACATTGACGCGCTTGTGATTACTGAAACATATAGCGCTGGTGAATCGCCGATAAGCGGCGCCGACGGGCGTGCCTTGTGTCGTGCGGTACGTGCTCGCGGGAACGTGAGTCCGATTTTTGTTGAAGATGTCGAACTGTTGGCTGACACCCTGAGCGAGATCCTACGCCCGAATGATCTGTTGTTAATCATGGGCGCCGGCAGCATTGGCCAGGTGGCAAGCGCGCTACCCGAGACGCTTGTACAGAGGTGGAAATGATCGTGGCGCACAAGAAAGGTAGCTTGCGAGGCCAATTGCGGGTCGATGAGCCTATGTCCAGACATACGAGTTGGCGTGTCGGCGGCTGTGCAGATTATTTCTATGTGCCAGCCGATATCGCCGATTTGGCCATGTACCTGAATAGTTTGCCAACCGAACGACCCGTGTATTGGCTTGGTCTTGGGAGCAACATGCTTGTGCGTGATGGCGGAATACGAGGTTGCGTAATCGCCACGAGTGGAGCGCTCAACCGTTTACAAATGGTAGGTGAACATCGCGTGCGAGTGGAAGCTGGTGTTGCTGGTGCAAAAGTCGCGCGGTTCACAGTTGGCCACGGCCTTACCGGCGCGCAGTTCTTGGCGGGGATTCCTGGAACCATGGGTGGCGCGCTGGCCATGAACGCTGGCGCGTTTGGCGGCGAGACCTGGGACATCGTCGATAAAGTGGAAACTATCGACCGCCAAGGCCGCGTACGCAACCGCATGCGCTCTGAGTTCAAAATTGGCTACCGGCACATAACCGGACCCGCAGATGAATGGTTTGTGGCTGCACATTTACGACTCACCCAGGGTGACGTCACCGAAGGAAAGGCCAACATCAGGATATTGCTGGCGAAGCGGAACCAAACCCAACCGACTCAAATTGCAAATGCCGGTTCGGTCTTTAAGAATCCGCCGGGCGATTATGCCGCACGCTTAATCGAAGCAAGTGGGATGAAAGGGTTATGTGTTGGCACGGCATGTGTGTCACAGGTGCACGCAAATTTTATCGTGAATACTGGCAGCGCTACTGCAGCCGATATTGAAGACCTCATGCAGCGTGTTCGCAAAGGCGTTGAACAGCAGCAGGGCGTTGCGTTGGAAACAGAAGTGCGAATAGTTGGCGAGGCTTAATGGCAAGAGTTAACAGGCGTCATACAACTAAGCTGCGCATTGGCTTTACAAAGCGTCTGAGCAACTTGCTTTGGGACGATAGCACACCATTCCGAGCTGGAATGACAATGTTGGCAGCGCTAGTGCTGCTGGTTTTTGCCGCGCTCATGCTCGACTGGTTCTTGCGTGCGGACACATTCCCGATCGCCAATGTGAATTTTGAAGGCCGATTTGAACATGTAACGCGCGACCACTTGGTCGCAGCCGTAAAGGACCATGTACGGGGCAATTTCTTTGCCGCCGATCTGGATTCGGTGAAAGAGCATGTTGAATCTATACCCTGGGTGTATCGCGCATCCGTGCGCCGTCAATGGCCGCGTGATCTGCATATCCGCTTCGAGGAGCAAAAATTAGTGAGCCAATGGGGTGAAGGTGCCTGGCTGAATCATGCGGGCGAGTTGGTGCGGTTGAATTCTGCATATACTGCCCCTGACCTTCCACAACTCCAAGGCCCGGAAGATACTCACGCTCACGTGCTCGCGCGCTACCAGGACTTCAGCAAATTGCTGCAGCCGGTCGCCATGCGGATCGTGGGCGTCACGTTGACACCCCGACGCACATGGCGGCTACAGCTCGATACTGGTGTAACACTTGTTCTCGAACGTGAGAACCCTGACGCGAAGATCAAACGCTTCGCACGCATTTACCGGCAGGCATTAGCAAAGCATGAATCCAAGATCAAGCAGGTGGACTTGCGCTACACAAATGGGTTTGCGGTGGAGTGGTTAGTTCCACCAGCTGCCGTCGTTTCAACAGTGAACTTGACTGTCACACAGTGATAGACCCAAGAGGTGAACTATGGCTAGGCGGGATGACGAAAAACTGATCGTAGGACTCGATATCGGCACTTCCAAGGTATTAGCGATTGTGGGGGAAATGTGTCCGACGGGTGAGATCGAAATTATGGGGGTAGGACATCATCCTTCACGGGGAATAAAGAAAGGGGTGGTGGTAAATATCGAATCTACCGTGCAGTCAATTCAACGCGCCATAGAGGAAGCCGAGCTTATGGCCGGTTGCCAAATTCATTCGGTATACGCTGGGATCGCGGGCAGTCACATAAACAGTTTCAATTCACATGGAATCGTTGCGATCAAAGATAAAGAAGTTGCCGGTGGAGATGTCGGTCGCGTGATCGAGGCGGCACGTGCATTGGCGATCCCAGCCGATCAAAAGATCTTGCACATCCTGCCACAAGAATATGTGATTGATAACCAAGATGGCGTACGCGAGCCACAAGGCATGTGTGGTGTGCGGTTGGAAGCGAAAGTACATATTGTCACTGGTGCTGTAAGCGCGGCACAGAACATCATTAAGTGCGTCCGTCGGTGCGGGCTCGAGGTCGACGATGTCGTGCTCGAACAGATCGCGTCAAGTATGTCTGTTCTCACAGAAGACGAAAAAGAACTCGGCGTTTGCTTGGCCGATATCGGTGGCGGTACAACAGATATCTCTGTTTTTACGGAAGGTGCTATACGTCACACGGCGGTGATCCCTATCGCCGGCGATCAAGTTACTAACGATATTGCAGTCGCGCTGCGTACACCAACCCAACATGCAGAGGACATCAAGATGAAATACGGATGCGCCCTGACCGCACTGGCGCGCCGCGACGAAACAATAGAAGTCCCCAGCGTCGGCGATCGCCCGCCACGGAAGCTGTCTCGTCAAACTCTGGCTGAGGTGATCGAACCCCGTATTGAGGAGCTATATGGCCTAGTCCTGGCGGAGCTGCGACGTAGTGGCTTCGAAGAGGTCATGGGCTCTGGCGTCGTGTTAACCGGCGGTAGTTCGAAGATGGTGGGAATGATCGATCTCGCGGAAGAAGTGTTTCATATGCCGGTACGACTTGGCGTTCCGCAGTATGTTGGTGGATTGACTGGGGTGATCGACAACCCGATTTACGCCACCGGCGTAGGGCTCGTCTTATATGGAGCACAAAATAAGAACGGCTTGCCTTATCTAATCCACGCGAGCTCGAACTCGGGCTTCAAGGGTATGTTCGGTAAGGCCAGGAGTTGGTTCCAGGGGAACTTCTGATGTGCAATGAGAGAGTTTGTTTTGCAGCGTTAAGAGGATATTTGCATTTTTCAGGCATCCCGAAACAGGAGATACCAAGCTATGTTTGAATTGATGGATACATACGGCCAACAGGCCATCATCAAAGTAATCGGCGTCGGTGGCGGCGGGGGAAACGCCGTCGATCATATGGTTGCCGCCAATATTGAAGGTGTTGAATTCATTAATGCCAACACCGATGCACAGGCACTCAAGAAATCGAGTGCGCGAACCGTACTGCAACTTGGCGCGAATCTAACCAAAGGTCTCGGTTGCGGCGCGGATCCTGCTATCGGTCGGCAAGCCGCGGTCGAGGATCGCGAACGAATCGCCGAGGCACTAGCGGGTGCGGACATGGTATTCCTCACGGCTGGTATGGGCGGTGGTACAGGTAGTGGCGCCGGCCCCATCGTGGCACAGGTCGCCCAGGACATGGGTATTCTCATCGTTGCTGTAGTGACTAAACCGTTTCTCTTCGAGGGAAGCAAACGCATGTCGGTCGCGGAGGACGGCATCCGCGAATTGACCGAGTACGTCGATTCCATAACTACGATTCCGAACGAAAAGCTGCTTACCGTACTTGGCAAAGATGCCACACTCCTAAATGCGTTTAGTGAGGCCAATGAAGTGCTGCAGGGCGCGGTACAAGGTATTGCCGAATTGATCACGCGGCCGGGCCTCATAAACGTCGACTTCGCTGATGTGCGTACGGTGATGTCGGAGATGGGGATGGCGATGATGGGATCGGCCGCTGCCACCGGCGAGAACCGTGCCACCCAAGCCTCGCTCGCGGCGATTTCGAGCCCGCTGCTCGAAGACATCAACATCTCTGGTGCACGTGGTCTGTTGGTAAACGTCACCGCTGGTCTCGACATGTCTATCGGTGAGTTCGAGGAGGTCGGCAATACTGTCAAAGAGTTCGTCGCCGACGATGCTACCGTTGTTGTGGGCACGGTTATTGAACCGGATATGCAAGACGAACTCCGGGTGACCATCGTCGCCACCGGTCTCGGTCAAGGTCAGAAGCGACAACAACCATATCAAGTTGTTCGTACCGGTACTGGGACCACGGATTACGCGGCGCTTGATACACCTACCGTCATTCGCAATCGTCGTGGTGGTTACGATGAAGCGCCCAAGGGAGAGGCTGCGCTGGAATGTCTAGATATCCCAGCATTTCTGCGAAGACAGGCGGATTAATCCAAACAATCAATAGGTTGCAGTGGCCTACCTATTGCCAATGGGGGAGCAGGCCATAATGCTGGACATAGGTAAGCTTTTACATCGATAATATCTGTTAAGCCTGAATAGCGGTAGGACTACCGCCCCAGGTGGGCACCTGGATGGGTGCTGCT
>LXTK01000120.1 GCA_001643475.1 Proteobacteria bacterium SPGG2
TCCGGCACGGGCAGCAGCAGCCACCCCGGCATGACCGCCTTCTGTGCGTAGCACCCGGATGTATCGCGCAAAACCGTGCCCATCACGCGCTGACCCGGCTTCCAATCCGCGACGCCCTTGCCGGTCTCTAAAATTACCCCG
The DNA here is from genome assembly GCA_001643475.1 of Proteobacteria bacterium SPGG2. Lineage (GTDB taxonomy): Bacteria > Pseudomonadota > Gammaproteobacteria > Acidiferrobacterales > SPGG2 > SPGG2. The sequence continues at coordinate 142 of LXTK01000120.1, forward strand.
GCGGCCTCGAAACCGGGCACAAAGGGAAGAGGCTTTTGGGAATACTTGCCCCGGCGGGTCAGGATGTCGGCATAATTCACGCCCGCCGCCTTCACCTCCACCAAAACCTCGCCCTCTTTTGGCCGGGGCTCGGGAACATCCTCGTAGCGCAGCACCTCCGCTTCTCCGAACTGGTGAATCTGGGCACCGCCCTCACGTCTGTCGCCGGCCTGCGCGAGTTTCGACCAGTTTGAAAACTACATGAGGAGAGGCGAGCGGTTCAAAGAGCTCGCGGCGGCTTTGCGCTAAGTCATGCCCAGACAATTGCACTACGATCGCACGATCTGCGGGGTCGTCCTGGCCTTGATGTTCTTCGGCCTGGTCATGGTCTTCAGCGCCACCACGGGCTGGGACGGCGCTTCGTTCCGCTACATCATCAAGCAAGGCATCGCCGKSGGCSKSGGTCGTTTCGGCTACCAATACTTCATTGATAAGGAGATGGCGCTTGGTTATGCGCGTGAAGCCGTTCGTCAGGCAATTGTAAATCTCGAGGCTGTAGATGCCCCGGCGGGGACAATGCAGGTGGTACTCGGGCCGGGCTGGCCGGGCGTCCTTCTGCATGAGGCGATTGGCCATGGTCTCGAGGGAGATTTCAACCGAAAAGGGACCTCTGCGTTCTCCGGACGTATCGGCGAACGTGTGGCATCCGAGCAGTGTACGGTGGTGGATGACGGCACCATTCGCGACCGCCGGGGTTCGTTAAATATCGACGATGAAGGCACCCCCACACAGAATACGGTGTTGATCGAAAAGGGAATCTTAACCCAATACATGCAAGACACACTCAATGCCCGCCTAATGGGAGTGGCCTCTACCGGCAACGGTAGGCGTGAGTCGTATGCACACCTGCCGATGCCACGGATGACGAACACTTATATGTTAGCCGGTGAGTACGACCCCCAAGAGATCATCGCATCGGTGGATAACGGGGTGTATGCGGCCAACTTTGGTGGCGGCCAAGTTGATATTACTTCTGGTAAGTTTGTTTTTTCGGCAAGTGAAGCGTACTTAATAGAGAAAGGCAAGATAACACGCCCAATCAAGGGTGCGACGCTAATTGGCAATGGCCCCGACGTCTTAACGCGCGTAAGCATGGTTGGCAATGACCTCAAACTCGATACGGGGGTGGGCACCTGCGGTAAAGAGGGCCAAAGTGTGCCGGTCGGCGTTGGGCAGCCGAGCTTACGGATTGATGAGTTGACGGTGGGCGGTACACAGAGCAGCTGAGGCTCTACGATGGAATCCAAAGTTGAACTCGTGTCAGACGCGCCGATAGGCAATAGTCAACTAACTACGCTCGTCGATCTGGTGCTGGCGGAAGCCAAGAATCAAGGCGCGAGTGCGGCGGAGGCGGTGGCCAGCGTCGGCCAAGGCTTGTCGGTTAGCGTACGTCTCGGTGAAGTCGAAACGGTGGAACACAATCGCGACAAAGATCTTGGTGTTACGGTATTTTTTGGTCACCGTAGTGGTTCGGCCAGTACATCGGACTTCAATGAGTCCGCGGTTCGTGACAGCGTGCGTGCGGCGTGTTCGATAGCAAAATATATGGCGGAAGACGAGTGCGTAGGTCTGGCGGATGCGGACAAATTGGCGAAAGAAATTCCGGATCTGGATCTTTACCATCCATGGAACCCGGGCACAGAGCAGGCGATCGGTATTGCTCGTCAATGTGAAGATGCGGCCCGACGTGTCGATACGCGGATTGAGAATTCCGAGGGAGCTACTGTTTCGAGTCACGAGAGTCTGGTGGTCTACGGCAACAGCAATGGGTTCTTAGGAACAATTCCAACGACGCGACACAGTCTCAGTTGCAGCGTAATCGCCCAAGACGCGAAGGGGATGCAAAGAGACTATTGGTATTCAGTTGCACGCGATGCCAGCGAACTTGAAGACGCCGAACAGCTTGGTAACAAGGCGGGCCAGCGCGCTTTACGACGGCTGGGAGCGCGAAACCTGGGTACACGTGAAACGCCCGTCATCTATGAAGCACCAGTAGCATCGAGTTTGCTGTCACATCTGGCCAGTGCGCTTAGTGGTACCAGTCTGTACCGAGAGTCGTCGTTCCTATTGGGTCATCTCGATAAAAGAATATTTCCTGACCACGTTCGGATCTTGGAGCAACCTCACCTAAAAAAGGCACTAGGTAGTGCCCCGTTCGACAACGAAGGTGTGGCGACGATAGCGAGTGATTTAGTGACTAAGGGCGTGCTTCAACACTACCTGTTGGATTCATATTCCGCCCGCAAGCTGGGCTTGCAAACGACCGGCAATGCGGGGGGCTTACACAATGTGATGATCGAACCCGGGGATCGCGATCTTGACGGGTTGTTAAGGCAGATGGGTACTGGTTTGTTGGTTACCGAATTGATCGGATTCGGTGTCAATACCGTCACGGGCGGCTACTCTCGCGGCGCGACTGGATTTTGGGTCGACAATGGTGAGATTGCCTATCCAGTCGACGAGATTACAGTAGCTGGAAATCTTAAGAGCATGTTCCAGGAACTGGTCGCTACCGGTAATGACGTTGACACTCGTGGAAATATCCGCAGTGGCTCTGTTCTCATCGGAAATATGACAGTAGCGGGCAACGTTAACAAACGTGCGTAACTGGATTACGCGCGCAGTGTTTTCTACCTGTCACGCTAGTATCAGAGACCCCAGCCGTTAGGATGGTAGAATGTGCGCGCGTATTTTCATAGCCTAGTTTCATGACCACGTCAAAACCAGAAGAGCAAACGGATTATCTCGCCGAGATCCTCGCGGCGCGACTGGATTTTGGGTCGACAATGGTGAGATTGCCTATCCAGTCGACGAGATTACAGTAGCTGGAAATCTTAAGAGCATGTTCCAGGAACTGGTCGCTACCGGTAATGACGTTGACACTCGTGGAAATATCCGCAGTGGCTCTGTTCTCATCGGA
>LXTK01000106.1 GCA_001643475.1 Proteobacteria bacterium SPGG2
AAGAGTCGAAGAGTCGAAATGCAGAACATTGAAGCCGGATAACACTCTTCCACTCTTTAACCCTTTGACAGTTTGAGTAAGCATCTCTAAAAAATGGGTGACTTGTTACCACTCGATCATTTCTGGTTACCGGGAGTGGTCGCCATGTTCTGTCTTGTTCTTGCATCGGGATTTTTTTCCGCCAGCGAGATCGGCATGATGGCGCTAAACCGCTATCGCCTGAAGCATCTTGCCGAGTCCGGCCATCGGGCGGCGCGTATTGCCCATAAACTCCTCGAACGGCCCGATCGCGTACTGGGCGTTATCCTGCTTGGCAATAATTTCGCCAATCTAGCAGCCTCGGCCGTCACCACCATCATAGCCCTTAAAATATTCGGTGAAGCGTCAATCGCAGTCGCGACCGCCTTATTGACAATCACCATACTGATTTTTGCCGAAGTCGCACCCAAGACCATCGCCGCCATGCAACCCGAGCGAGTGGCTTTTCCCGCCGCCTACGTGCTGCGCTTTTTGCTGAAGGTCTGTTACCCCATTATTTGGCTTATCAATCAGATTGTGAACCAGATGTTACGCCTACTTGGCGTGCCACTCGATAAGCGTGGCGACCAAATCAGTACCGAGGAACTACGCTTGGCCGTCATGGACGCCGGCACGTTGATCCCGAAAACCCACCAGGCGATGTTGCTGGGTATTCTCGATCTCGAAAAAATAACCGTCGAAGACGTCATGGTGCCGCGTGGCCAAATTCAGGGTATCGATTTCGACGATGACTGGGATGATATCTTGGCACAGCTCACACGCAGTCGTTATACACGACTGGCGATTTATCGTGGCAGCCTGGAGAACGTTATCGGTATGATCCACATGCGCAAGGTTCTGAATGGACTGCGTGAAAACAAACTAAGCCGTGAAACCTTGATACAAAGTATGACTGAACCGTATTTCATTCCAGAAGGTACACCGTTGAATACTCAGCTTCTCAACTTCAAAAAAACAAAGCGGCGCATCGGCTTCGTGGTCGACGAATATGGCGACATTATGGGTCTCGTCACCCTCGATGAAATCTTGGAGGAAATCGTCGGAGACTTTTCGACCGAGGCAATTGGTAAGATCGAAGATATTCGCCCGCAAGCAGATGGTAGCTACCTTGTTAAAGGCGGCGCGAGCATTCGTGATTTGAATCGCAAGCTTGGTTGGGAACTGCCAAGCGACGGCTCGCGCACCATCAATGGCCTAATCACCGAATACCTGGAAGATATCCCGGCACCCGGCACCAGCTTGATGTTGAACGGCTATCAAGTCGATGTCATGCGCACCCGCGGCACCGCGGTAGAGGTAGCGCGCATTCGTCCCTACGACAATCCTGTTGCCGCAGAAGAGGATTCCTCGTCCTAAACAAGGTGATTCGTTCTGCTGCAGCAGACAGCGTAGCTGCGATCTAGCATCGCGCGCACTCCCCCGGTATTATCACAGTACCTTCGTCAACAGCACGTTAACCTAACAACAGGGGGCCCGTTGCCACACGCGATTAGCCTGGCATTCATCTGCTTCGCCCTATGGGTATTGCTCTCCGGTCATTATGACCCGCTGATGCTTGCTTTGGGGGTATTGTCGACCTTGATTGTCGTGGCAATAGCGGTGCGCATGGAGATCTCTAATCGCGAAGGGCAACCCGTCCACCTTCTCCCTATGATCCTGTCCTACTGGCCATGGCTTCTGTGGCAGATAGTTAAGGCAAATTTCGTGGTGGCACGCTGCATCTTGACGCCTTCCCTGCCCGTCAAACCAACCTTAATAAAGGTAAAGGCGTCTCAGAAAAGTCGGTTGGGCAAAGTCATTTATGCCAACTCCATAACGCTCACACCGGGAACCGTTTCGCTTGATATCAAAGGAAACGAAATCGAGGTGCATGCGTTAACCCGCACCGCCGCCCAGGATCTGAAGCGCGGGCATATGGATCGTCGTGTCACAAAGTTTGTGGGGTCCGATTGATGTTTGTGGCTGCGACAACTGCGATCTTGGTAACGATGGCGCTCGCGCTGATCCGAGCGCTGTTGGGACCGACCGTCTACGACCGCGTACTGGCGGTCAACATGTTCGGCACCAAGACCGTCTTGCTCATCGCGGTATTTGGATTTCTCACCGGGCGCCCGGATTTCCTGGATATCGCACTCGCCTACGCCCTCATAAACTTCATCGCCATCATCGCGGTTCTTAAGTTCTTTGAGTATGGCGACCTTGGACAATCGCGACCGAGCCGCGCAAGACGGGACCGGACATGACAATGGCGGCTATTGATGCGCTGAGCTGGGTTTGTCTGGTGACTGGCGGCTTCTTCGGCATTGTTGGCGGCATAGGGTTGTTACGCTTTCCCGATCTTTTTTCGCGTTTTCACGCTGCTGGTGTCACCGATACCTTGGGAGCCGGCCTGGTCCTAATCGGGTTGATGCTGCAAGCCGGTTGGTCGTTAATCACTATAAAGTTAGTACTGATTCTCGCCTTCGGCCTATTTACGAGTCCGACTGCCACCCATGCATTAGCTAAAGCCGCCTTGCGCGGTAAAGTAAAGCCGCTGCTGAGGAGAAAAGGCACCTAGCCGTGGAACACCTGATTGTTATCGTTCTATTGAGTTTTCTAGCGATTACTGCGGTTGCCATCGTCATGTTGCATGACCTTGTTGCGGTCGTCATGTTGTTCGGCATCTTCAGCCTTCTGTCCGCAGTCATTTTCCTAGTACTAGATGCGGTCGATGTGGCTTTCACCGAAGCAGCTGTCGGTGCGGGCATCTCCACCGTATTAATGTTAGGTACGCTAGCACTCACGACACCTAAGGAGAAAACTTCGCCGCGCTTTGCACCGATTCCGTTGCTGGTTGTCATTATTACCGGGGCCGCGCTTGTTTACGGTACGCTAGACATGCCACGCTACGGTGATCCGACTGCCGCAATTCATCAACACGTGGCGCCCCGCTACCTAGAACGCGCACCGCGTGAAACCGGCATACCCAACGTTGTCACGGCAGTACTCGCAAGCTACCGCGGCTACGACACGTTGGGCGAAGTCACTGTTATCTTCACTGCGGGTGTCGGCGTGATGTTGTTGCTTGGATCCCCTCGACGTCAAACTAAACGTAAACGTGGTAAGCGATGAGACATCACCTTATCCTGCGAATTGTTGCCAAGTTACTTATCCCGCCGATCCTACTGTTTGCCCTATACGTGCAGTTCCACGGAGATTTCGGACCAGGGGGTGGTTTTCAGGCGGGCGTCATTTTTGGCGCCGGGTTTATTCTCTACGCCTTAATCTTCGGCGTGGAGACAGCAAAGAAAGTCGCACAACCAGAGATCGTGCGAGTAATGGTGGCAGTCGGTGTCTTACTCTATGGCGCAGTAGGGTTGGTTTCGCTGTTACTCGGTGGAAGCTATCTGGACTATAGCGTGCTTGCCCATGATCCGGTTCGTGGTCAACACCTGGGAATATTTATTATCGAACTCGGCGTTGGCATTACTGTCGCGGCCGTGATGATTACGATCTTCTTCACGTTTGCAAGTCGGGGTCGTTCGTAATGGCGTGGCTCGGACTGTATAACTACTGGGTTGTAATCTTTCTGATGATGGCCGGCTTTTACGCGGTGATTACACGTGGCAATCTAGTAAAGAAAATTGTCGGCCTTAATCTGTTCCAGACATCAGTGTTCATCTTGTATATATCGATGAGCAAGGTGCAGGGTGGCACGGCACCCATCGTCGACAACGAATTCGCCATTTATTCTAATCCGTTACCACATGTTCTAATACTGACGGCAATCGTTGTAGGCGTTGCAACCACCGCTCTTGGGCTAGCTTTAGTTGTGCGCATTAGAGAATCCTACGGCACCGTAGAAGAAGACGAAATCCACCACCTGGATAAATCATTTTGATCTCACAACATCTGCCGGCATTGCAGGTTGTTATTCCTCTGCTGACAGCCCCCGTATGCCTGTTATTCAATAACGCGCGGGTAGCTTGGATACTCAGCCTAGTGGCGAGCAGCGTGGCGCTGGTCATTGCAGCGCTGCTGCTTCAGCAGGTGCTGACCGTGGGTATACTGACGTACGAGATCGGTGGGTGGGCGGCACCTTGGGGCATCGAATATCGAATTGATCCAGTAAACGCATTTGTACTACTGATAGTTGCGGCAATCGGGACTGTGGTGATGTCGTTTGCGCCGCGAAGTGTGGCAAGTGAAATCCCCGAACAACAAATAGCGCTGTTTTATGCTGCCTACCTGCTGTGCCTCGCTGGCTTGTTGGGAATCGCGGCTACCGGCGATGCCTTCAATCTGTTTGTGTTCCTCGAAATTTCGTCTCTATCTTCTTACGTCTTGATTAGTCTCGGCCGCGATCGCCGCGCCCTGACGGCGGCGTTTCAATACCTCATCATGGGTACCATCGGTGCCACGTTCATTCTAATAGGTGTCGGTTTGCTCTATATGATGACTGGTACACTTAACATGGCCGACCTAGCAAAGCGCCTTCCGCTTGTCGCCGATACACGCACAGTAGCGGCCGCGCTGGCATTTCTCACCGTCGGTATCAGCCTCAAACTTGCGCTATTCCCCCTGCACTTGTGGCTGCCCAATGCCTACGCCTTTGCCCCATCCGTGGTCACGGCGTTTATCGCCGCCACTGGCACAAAAGTAGCAGTCTATATGCTGTTGCGTTTCCTGTTTACGGTATTCGGAGCCACATTATCGTTCGAAGCCGTACTCCTACCTACCATTCTATTGCCGTTATCGTTGGTGGCAGTGTTTAGTGCGTCCATCGTTGCGATATTTCAAGACAACATAAAACGAATGCTCGCTTATTCGAGCGTTGCCCAGATTGGCTACATGATTCTCGGTCTCAGCTTCGTGTCCGTGACGGGTCTGACCGCCTGCATTCTGCATCTCTTTAATCACGCGCTAATGAAAGGTGGACTCTTCCTTGCATTGGGCTGTGTTGTGTATCAGCTCGGCTCTGCAGACATCAGTAAGTTTGCGGGTCTCGGGCGCCGTATGCCCTGGACCTTTGCCGCCATTGTCGTCGGGGGTCTGAGTCTCATTGGCGTACCGCTCACGGTCGGTTTTATTAGTAAGTGGTATCTGGTGCTGGCTGCGCTTGAAAGTGGTCAATGGTGGGTGGCGGTATTGGTTCTGATCGGCTCGTTGTTGGCGGTCGTTTATATGTGGCGCATCGTCGAAGTGGCCTTTTTTCAGCCCGCCCCCAGACAAGGATCGCAGCGCCGGGAGGCGCCGCTGTCGCTGCTACTACCAACTTGGGTACTGATTGGCGCCAACATCTTCTTTGGCATCAATACTGATCTTACGGTGGGTGTTGCCCAACGTGCAGCTGTGTGGCTGCTCGGAGGGGCCTCGTGAGCGCACACGACACGTTGTGGCTAACGATCGCGGTGCCACTTGCCGGTGCTGTATTGATCGCCATGTTGGGCCGGCGCCCCAACCCGCGCGAGGCCGTGACGCTGGTTACTTCCGGCGCACTGTTTGCGCTTGTGGTGCGGTTGTGGTTTGCGCTGCAGGCCGGCGAACGCCCGAGTGTCGTGTTGGTGGAAACGCTCCCCGGGCTTCCGCTTGCCTTCAACCTGGAGCCACTTGGACTGTTGTTTGCCTCGGTAGCCAGTTTGTTGTGGATTGTTACGTCTATTTACGCCATCGGCTACATGCGTGCCCACCATGAGAAACACCAGACACGTTTCTATTGCGCATTCGCAATAGCCCTCGCCAGTACAATGGGCGTCGCCTTCGCCGCCAATATGTTTACGCTATTTGTATGTTACGAAGTATTGACGCTGTCGACATATCCATTGGTCACCCACTCTGGCACCCAAGAAGCACGGCGTGCGGGACGCATTTACTTAGGGTTGCTGCTCGGCACTTCTATCGGTTTGCAGCTGCTTGCCATCGTCTGGACCTGGACACTTACAGGCACCCTGGACTTCCGTCACGGTGGCATCCTTGCCGGCACTGCGTCACCAGCAACCATCGGTGTCTTATATGCACTTTATGTATTTGGTATTGGCAAAGCAGCGTTGATGCCTTTTCATCGCTGGTTGCCGGCAGCGATGGTTGCGCCGACACCGGTGAGCGCCCTATTGCACGCCGTGGCAGTGGTGAAGGCAGGTGTTTTTACCATACTCAAAGTTTCGGTATTTGTATTCGGGCTTGATTTGCTCGCAGGGAACAGCGTTACCGATTGGCTACTTTACGTCGCCGGCGCCACTATCCTGATTGCCTCATTGGTGGCAATGCGGCAAGACAACCTGAAGGCCCGGCTCGCCTACTCCACCATCAGCCAGCTTGGCTACGTAGTCCTGGGAGCGTTGTTGGCCAACAGCCTGGGTATCCTGGGCAGCACGCTTCATATTGCGATGCACGCATTCGGTAAGATCACACTGTTTTTCTGCGCAGGCGCCATCTTGGTGGCAACTCGTAAAACGGAGATCAGTCAGATGCATGGCCTCGGCCATGCCATGCCCATCACCATGACGGCATTTCTCATCGGCAGTCTGAGTATCATTGGCCTGCCGCCCACAGGCGGTATGTGGAGTAAGTGGTATCTAGCCTTGGGCACGGTGGACGCGGGCCAGTTCGTTCTCCTCGCCGTATTAATGGTGAGCTCACTATTGAACATCGCCTATCTGCTTCCGATCCCAGTTCGGGCCTTCTTACAAAAACCAGAGCGAGCACAGATGGCTGTCGTC
>LXTK01000075.1 GCA_001643475.1 Proteobacteria bacterium SPGG2
TTCTTCTGTTTCTTCTTCTTAAGCTTTAAGCCTTTGAGGGCGTCTTGGTTGTAGACGACGCCGTTTTCTTTTTGGATCAGTCTTATCGGGTTCCACTCAATCTTAAACGTAATCGGGCAGAATTGATCGGCTTGTTTGCCGAATTCTTCTTCAAGGCCAGTGCCGCTCCAATCAAAGGTCAGAAATGCTTTGCGTACCGCTGCTTGTAGATTGGGGCGCAAGTTGTGCGCAAACCCGTACGAAGTTGTTGGAAACGGTTGCGATTCCCAGATGATGCGCAAATCTGAGCGCTTGACTATACCTTTGGCGACCATACGGTCTAGCACGCTGGAGGCAATTGGTGCCGCATCGTAGTCTTTGTTGGCAACCCCCATGATCGAATTGTCGTGCTTACCCGAATAGATGACCTTATAGTCTTCATCGGGTACCACGCCCATATTCTTGAATAGCGCGCGCGGTGCCTGGTTACCCGAGTTTGATGACGGCGTCACATGCGCGACCTTGCGGCCCTTCAGGTCCGAGATCTTCCGAATATCGGTGTCACGGTGAGTAATCAGCTGCAACTTGTAACCGAAAGTACCATCACCTTTGCACATGATCGAAAACGGGACGTAACCCGCAAGGTTGACCCCAAACACGGTCGGTCCGGTCGAGATGCCGGCGACGTGTAGTCGGCCCGAGCGCATGGCCTCGACCTGCGCCGCATAAGACTCGGCGCCATACCATTTAACACGCTTGCCGGTTTGTTTCGACAAGTAGGTCATGAACTCTGTAAAGACGTTTTCATAGACCGACGGATCTTCAACCGGCGTATAGGAAAAAATCAGCGTATCGGGGTCAAGCCATTGACTCGAATCTTTTGGCGTATCAGCCACGAGGTCACGATTCTCATCACAATAGCGGCTATCCAGATCGCCCCGATTCATGCAAGCAGCATTAGCCGTCGAGCTCATCGCAAATAGCGTCAGGACAGCCACGTAAACGAGCTGCAATGGGGAAGTAATTACACTACGCATAGGCGTTCTCCTCCGATGGTGTGTGTTACAGCATATAGTTATTAGCGGGTCGGCAGTAGCTGCGCCCTTACGACAATTTAATCCCTTTACTATCCTCCTGCAAGCGCCATTGTGTAGCATTGGCCTCGTTATTCGGTTTTGGCTATTCGACCAATGCTAATTGGCGGGCGCAATCGCGGCTTGTTGGGAGCGCTGGGGCGTAAGACATTAATTGATGAAATCTATGTCAATTATAGAAGATATAGATTTGACGTATATACGCCTTGAAGGCATATTAGCGGCCCTGTTTTGCCTGTTTGCCTTGGTCTAGGAGAGCCATGAATGAGTAGAGAACCCATGCTTAGCAAGAAAACCTCCATCGCCTACAAGACGGAGGAAAAGACAGTCCTGCGGGGTTACGATCTAAGCGAACTTGCCGAAGAAGGATATTCCTTTTGTGATGCCCTGTTCGTGCTGTTTCAGAGCCGCATACCCACCGAGGCGGAAGAGAAGATGCTGAGATACGAAATGGGCAGTTTTCTCGAGCATTCCATGTCTCCCTCGGCCGCCTCGGCTCTCGCGGTGACCGCAGGTCGACCCAATTTACCTACCGCCGTCGCCGCCGGCGTGATGACGTTTGGCGGTGTCCACGGACCGGGTGCGGCCCACGGCTACATGATGAACAAATATATCGAGCGTGCACACAAGGAAGGTAAAACGCTGGATGAGGCGGCCAAGATCCTTGTGGATGAGTATATGGATGCCGGTATGCCGGTGATGGGCATGGGTCAACCGCAACATAGCGACGGTGATCCACGGGCGGAACCGATTCATTTAAAGCAAGAGGAACTCGGGTCCAATGGCGCGTACCATGAGTTCCAACGGGCGGTCGAGAAACACTTTCATGCACGTCGAAAACGCGAAGGCAAGTCTTACGTCGGGGTAAATGTCGTCGGCGCCGGCAATGCGGCGTTATCGGACCTCGGGTTTGCCCCCAATGCAGCTTGGTGCATCGGTAGCGTGTCGCGAGCGTATAGCTGTGCCACGCATGCAATATTTTCCATGAAGAAAGGTCGTGCTTGGGCCGCTTCCAAGAGTGAGCCCATGGTGCAGATGCTCGATCTGTCAATGATCAAGTATGTAGGTCCGGATGACCGCGAAGTACCTTCCCAAGAAGAGCGTCAGGAATATGCCGAGGCGCAGAAGAAATCCGGTGAATACAAGAAGTGGGTGATTTAATGGACAAGAAACGAGTCATTGGCAACCTCGACAATCCGGGATTGCCTTATGAATACGACAAGCGCGAATACGGCACCGTACCTTTGGACAGTTCGCGCGCGCCTTTTCAGTGGGTCTCGGAGGTAGCGTACAAGAACGCGCATCGCATAGTCACGCGTGGTTATGACACAACCGAGTTGATGGAGCAGGGGTATGGCATCACTGATATCATGTTCATCAACTTCCAGGCGCGGATTCCCACCGTGGCAGAGGATCAAATGCTCAATTACATACTGATTCTCTCGTTGGAAGATGGTCTTTCGATGCCCGCCGCGATGTCGCGCATGACTGCACGTTCCAAGACCTTCCTGACCCAGGCCTGCGGTGCGTCGATATTGGCATTCGGGCATGCCTATGGTGCGTACTCGGCGTTCGGTAACATGTTGTTAGAAGCGCTGCAGAAAGCCGAGTCGGAAGGCAAGGGCATGCAAGCGGCAGCCCAAGAGTTGGTCGCGAGTAAGCTCGGTGATCCCGCCCTGGGCGTGTCGGACTTGATGCTTAAGGATCCTGCTGCCAAGCGTGTTTTCGCGCGGGCTGAGAAGCTGGGGGTGGCCGGCAAATACATCGCTTTCACGAAGGAAATCGTCAAAGCCGCACAGCGCGAAAGCAGCCGTCCGGTTGATCTCGACTTATTAGGTGCAACCGGCGCCGCCATGATGGACCTCGGTTTTACGCCCGAGGCCACGTGGGCGATCATCGCCGTTACTCGATCCTTCGGTGCCGGCGCCCACTATATAGAGGAAGTAGAGCGCGAGGGCCATACCAGGCTGGGGGAGACGTTGACGCCCAAGGAACTGTACGATGGGCCAGGCGATCGCCCGGTGCCGCCGCTAGCGGATCGCGATAAAGTAGCCAAGCCGGCCAAGACTCGCACCCCTGATGAGTGGAAGGCCGCCTTCGAGGAACGTAAAAAACTTCATGGTAGCGGTTTCGCGATTGTCGAAGAAATCCACGACCCCAGTAAGAAAACGGGTATAAAAACGCTGGGCAAGAAGATCTAGCGGACTTGGTTGTTGTAACCATCAGTTCACAGGAACGTGTAAAGAGGAAGAGCGATGCAACAGACAGTGACCACCCCGGGTTTGCAAGTTGACAACATAAAAGAGTTGTATCAGCGAGCGCGCAAGGCATTCGAGGAGTACCAAAACTGGCCACAGGAAAAAGTGGATATGGTGTGTCAAGCGGTCGGCTGGGAGATTTCCAAACCTGAGACGGCGGAGAAGCTAGCGCGGTTGGCGGTCGACGAATCGGGGATTGGCGTGTTCGAGGACAAGTTTCACAAAGTGCAGAACAAGACGCGCGGCACCATGCGCGACCAGCTCGGTGCTAGAACTTGTGATTTGGTGGAGGAGAATAAAGAGACGGGCATTCGCAAATATGCCAAGCCCTATGGCGTGGTCGCCAACGTGGTACCGTGCACTAACCCAGAATCCACGGTTTGCTGCATTGGGCTTGCGCTATTAAAAACACGCAATGCCATGATCGTCTCACCACACCCGCGTACGCCTCGTAGCTCGGCGCTTACGGTGGAACATATCCGTAAGGCACTGCGAACGGTGGGCGCGCCGGAAGACTTGGTGTTATGCATTAAGCAGCCCAGTCATGAAAAGACCAAAGAGTTGATGGAACGTTGCGACTTCGCGGTGGCCACTGGTGGCGCCGCCTTAATCAGGGTGGTCTATGAAGCTGGCACGCCCTGCCACACTGTGGGCGCAGGCAATGTTGTTTCAATTATCGATAGCACCGTCGACCTCAAGACTACAGCCGAGAAGATCGTTAAGTCCAAATGCGCTAACAATTCCGCGTCGTGCTCGTCCGAGAATGCTGTTGCGATTGAAGCGAGCGTATACAAGGAAATGCTCGAGACACTCAAGGATCAGGGTGGGTACCTATGCTCGACCGAAGAGCGTGAAAAGCTACGGGCGTACTACTGGCCTGACGGCAAGCATCTAAACCGCGACCTGGTGGCCAAGCCTGCGACCTGGATCGCCGAGAAAGCGGGCCTGCATGTCCCCGAAGGCACTCGCTTCTTAATGGTCATCGGCGAGAAGATCGGTCCCGAAGATCGGTTTTCCGGTGAGAAGATTTCACCTACCCTCACGGTATGGAAGTGGGATGACTTTTCCGAGATGTGCGATCGTCTCGATAGGATTCTGGCGTTTTCGGGTCTGGGTCATTCGGCCTCACTGCACAGTGAGAAAGACGAGCGTCGTGTCGAGCTCGCACTGAAGACAAAGGTGGGTCGTGTGAATTGCAACATGCCGCATGCGGCCGCTAACAGCGGTAGTTGGTTTAATGGCCAGCCGACCACCGATACCTTGGGATGTGGCAGTTGGGCCGGTAACATGACCAGCGATAACATCGACTGGCGACATTTCTTGAACTACACGTGGTTATCGCTGCCGGTTCCCGAGTACATCTCATCAGACGAGGAACTGTTCGGCAATTATCTGAACCAGTACGGAAAGGATTAAACCGAAATCGGGTGGCTAAATGATCGAAGCCATCCTGTTCGATTTCGGGCAAACGCTGGTGGATTCTTCCGAAGGTTTTCGTACCGCCGAGCGCGACGCCCAGCAGAAGATCTTTGCCGAGCTCGACGGTTGTGCCTGGGATGAATTCATCGACCGATATCGCCGAACGCGCAAAGCGCACCAAGATCAGTCGCGATTCTCGCGCGTCGAAATTTGGCGGACGGTATACGGCGACTTTGATCAAGAGCCCGACATGGGGCGCCTCGCCACCTGGGAGCGCGAGTACTGGCAGACGGTCAACCGCCTAACGACACCATTTTCGGAAACGATTCGTGTACTCGAGGAGCTCCAGCACGACTATCGCCTGGCGCTGATCTCCAACACTCAAGGAGAGGCCGAGAGTGAAGGGCATCGGTTGCGGGAATTTCCGAAGCTCACACAGATCTTCGAGGTCATCATCGTTTCGGGCGAGAACGGCATCAATGCAAAACCCGACCCACAACCGTTTCGACTCTGCCTAGAAAAGCTCGGCATTGCACCACGTGCCGCCGTCTACATCGGTGACGACTATCGCATTGACATCGGCGGTGCCCGCGACGTCGGCATCCAGCCGGTGTGGCTCAAGCACCATTCGGTGACTCGCAACTGGCCCCAGATCGATACCACTGTTCCGGTCATCACGAGTTTGGATGCCTTGCTCAGTCTTACGACCGTCATTCAGTCAGACGACCCTGCGTCGAAGCCACCAAAAAAAGGAGCATAAAGTGCCCAGCACACTGAAGAACCAAGATGTAACACTCAATGGGACTACCTACCAGTGGCCTTCGAAACCCGTGGTCGTTGTCTGCATCGACGGTAGTGATCCAGCGTACATAGAACAAGGCATTAAAGATGGCATCATCCCTAACATAGAGAAATTTATGAAAACCGGATTCTACACCATCGCCGACGGCACGATGCCGAGTTTTACCTGCCCCAACAACATGTCTATTGTTACCGGTGCAGAGCCTGCCGTGCACGGCATTTCCGGCAATTTTTACCTTGAACCAAAGACCCGGCAGGCGGTGGTGATGACTGGTCCTGAGCTATTGCGCTCAAGTACCGTGCTCGCAGAGTTTGCCAAACGCGGCGCGAAGATCGTTTCGATTACATCAAAAGACAAATTGCGTCTGCAGTTACAGAAAGGCGTCGATATCAGCGCTGGGAATATCAGTTTCTCGGCCCAATATGCGGACCGCTGTACGCTGGAAGAAAACGGCATAGCGAACGCACTTCATCTAACAGGTATGCCGCAACCGGATATGTACTCGGCCGAGTTGTCTTTGTTTGTGCTCGAGGCCGGTATTCAGCTACTCGAACAGCGCAGACCGGATATCCTCTATCTGTCACTCACCGATTTTGTTCAACACAAGTATGCGCCTGGTGAAGCAGCGGCGAATGACTTTTACAAAAATCTAGACGATGCATTTGGTCGCTTAGTTGAACTTGGTGCAACCGTCGGTCTAATTGCCGACCACGGCATGAACGACAAGGCTAAGGAGGATGGTTCGCCGAATGTCATTTGGCTTCAGGACTTGCTCGACCGGGAGTTCGGCAGAGACTCGACCACCGTGATCTGTCCGATCACCGATCCCTTCGTTGCACATCACGGTGCGTTAGGCGGTTTCGTTAGGGTCTATTGCAACGAAGGCGCAACCCCTGAGGGTGTGCTGCGTTTTGTCGAACAGTTGCCGGGGGTAGAGTCCGCATATGATAAGGCGGCCGCCGCTACTGAGTTCGAGTTGCCACCCGATCGCGAAGGCGATGTAGTAGTGATCAGCGAGGCCGGTGCATGTATCGGAAGTACCGAAGCTGCCCATGATTTGGAGGGATTAAAGGGCCACCGTTTGCGCACCCACGGCGGCGTGTCGGAGCGCAGGGTGCCTTTCATTGTTTCTGAACCTGCGAACGATGAATACCAATCCAGGGCTGCCAGCCGAACCGTCAAGAGTCATGAAATTTTTGATTTCACAATTAACGGGACGATATGACCGTTAAAGCGAAAGCCGCTATCTACGAGGCGCCGAACACACCTTTTGTGATTAAGGAGTACCCGTTGCGCGACACCGGGCCGGGTGAAGTGCTGGTGCGAGTCACGATGTCTACGATTTGTCGATCGGACATCCATTCGTACGAGGGCAGGCGTCCCAATCCCTGCCCCGGTATTCTCGGTCATGAGATCGTCGGTGTGGTGCATCAAATCGGAGCCGGTATTGAAAGAGATATGCGCGGTGACAAGTTAGATATTGGTGACCGTATTACCTGGACCGAATACTTTTTCGAAGGACATAGTTACCACCGCGATATTCTTGATATGCCACAGAAGTGCGATGGTATACGCAAGTACGGTCACAATCTTGTCGATGCCGATCCGCATTTTTTGGGAGGCTTTGCCGAGTACTGTTATATCGTTCCCGGTACCGGTATCCTGAAGCTTCCCGATGAATTGAGTGACGAGGAGGCAACACCGCTGAACTGCGGCGTGGCCACCATGATATCGGTCACTGAGGCAGCCGACATAGGGATGGGTGACGCTGTGGTCGTCCAAGGATTGGGGTTGTTGGGTCTATACGCCTGTGCAATGGCCAAGGCGCGCGGCGCACGTTTAGTCATTGGTCTAGACACGGTTCCCAATCGCCTTGAGACAGCGAAGAAGTTTGGCGCCGATTATACGTTTAATGTCAGCGAGGTCGATTCAGAACAATTAGTCACGGCTGTGCGTGCTTTATGCCCACCAGACGGGGCGGATGTGATCATAGAGGTTTGCGGCGTTCCGGAGGTTATTCCCACTGGTTTACAGATGTTGCGAACGGGCGGGCGTTATATTCTGGGCGGCCTCGTGAATCCCAATGCCGATGTGACCATCGATGCCAACATATTGGTCAATCGCTGGATTACCATGCGTGGTATTCACAATTACCATCCACGTCATTTGATACAAGCACTCGATTTCGTAATGACCAATCGGCACCGGTTTCCCTTTAAGGATATCGTTGATTCAAAGTTCAGACTCGATGAACTCGACACAGCCTTTAAGCGGGCGGCAGACCGAACTGTACTACGGGCGGCGATTATTCCTTAGCGATGAACCCCCCAACCTAGCGGCGTGACCTATGAACGCACCGGAAATGAATTTCAGACCCAAGGGTCTCTACATCGGTGGTGAATGGGTATCCAGTACGGGTAACAACACTTTTGAGACGATTAACCCATCGAACTCGCAAAGCCTAGGGGAAGTTCCCTACGCCACCGAGGAGGACGTCGATCGTGCCGCCCGGGCGGGCAAGAAGGCGTTTCCTGAATGCAGTCGACTGCCACCCATAGAACGTGCTCGCTGTCTCGAATCGCTAGCAAACCGCATCGATAAACATAGCGAAGGGCTTGCGGCCATCCGTGTTAAGAGCATCAACATGCGTTGGTGAGCAGCGGCAGTAGCCCAGATTCGGTTGATGTTGGCGTGGGCAAGGGCACGATAAGTTTCGCGTCGCTGGCCACCGTTCTATCATCGCAGTGTCACGATAGGGTCACCAAAACCCGAGGAAAATCGGCCTAGCATCAAGGTGTTAGAGCCGATCAGGAGTCCAAGACCGCAAACGGATGTTTGGGCACAATAAACGCGTTATGATACGCAGCGCCTACGCCGCCAGACGGGGTTGTAGGCATCACCACATTGCTAACGGAGGGGTATTAACTATGAAAACAAGATTTTTTTCACTCCAGATCCATAAGGTGCTGTCGGTGGCGGCAGCCGCCCTTTTGGGCACTGTCTTGGTCGTCGACCGTACCTTTGCGGCCGAGCTTCTGGTTTACACCGCGCTTGAGGCCGAGGAACTCAAACCTCTCCAGGATGCGTTCCGCAAGGAGCACCCGGATATCACGATCAAATGGGTTCGGGATTCGACCGGAATCATCACGGCCAAGATACTGGCGGAGAAGGACAATCCCAAAGCCGATATCTTTTACGGCACGTCGGCGACGAGCCTGTTAGTGGCCGATAGTCTGGGTTTGTTGACGCCCTACGCCCCGAAGGGGCTAGACAAACTCGATCCCAGGTTCCGCGATCCTCGCAATCCGCCACACTGGGTCGGCGTAGACGCCTATGCTGCCGTCATCTGCTACAACACCATCGAGGCGACGAAATTCAACCTGCCAGAGCCGACTTCGTGGAAGGACTTGACCAAGCCGGTCTATAAAGGGTACCTCGTTATGCCCAATCCGAACTCCTCGGGTACCGGGTTCCTCACCGTCTCCGCGTGGTTGCAGATGATGGGTGAGGAGGAGGCATGGAAGTATATGGACCAGCTCCATCAAAACATGGCGGTGTACACGCACTCCGGGTCCAAGCCGTGCCGGCTGGCGGCAGCGGGCGAACACCCCATAGGGATCTCCTTTGCCTTCCGCGGCGCGAAGCTTAAGCAGAAAGGTGCGCCACTCGCTCTGATCACCCCCGAGGAAGGCGTCGGTTGGGAGGTCGAGGCCAGTGGAATCATGAAGGCCTCGAAAAACAAAGAGGCGGCCATGAAGTTCATGGACTGGTCGATCTCACCGGCGGCGATGAAGGTGTTCAATCAGTACCTGCCACTCCTTGCGCGCCCGGATTTGGCGAAGCCGGTGAAACACTTTCCCGAAGACACACAGGAGAAGATGATCAAGAACGATTTTGCCTGGGCGGCCGACAACCGTAAGCGCATTCTTAGCGAGTGGCAGAAACGCTACGACGTGAAGAGCGAGCCGAAGAGCTGATTAGGGACCGTCTTTAGTAAGGCCTAACGGCCGCCGCTGCAGTTAACGGCGGCGGCCGTTGCGTTTGGCACATTGTAGCTCTGACAGGTAGTGCGCAGGCATGAAGATTTGATCGATGAGCGACGCCCAGCCATCCACAAAAGCTAAGGAATCGCCGTATCTGAGGATCGAATCGCTAACGAAGCTGTTCGGATCATTTGCGGCGCTCAAAGACGTTAATCTCGAGGTCTACGAGGGTGAGTTGGTCTGCTTCCTGGGTCCTTCGGGCTGTGGCAAGACCACGCTTTTGCGTTGTATCGCCGGGCTCGACCTCCAGACAAGTGGGCGCGTCATCCAGGCGGGCAAAGACATCTCGACACTTCCGCCGAGCGCACGCGACTTCGGCATCGTGTTCCAGTCGTATGCCCTGTTTCCGAACCTGACAGTCCGCAAAAATCTGGCCTACGGACTTGAGAATCGCCGCCTGAAAAAGGCGGCGATCCAGAAGCGGGTCGACGAGCTCCTCGAGCTCGTGGGGCTGACAGGGCAAGACCATAAATACCCGTCGCAGCTTTCGGGCGGCCAGCAGCAGCGGGTGGCGCTGGCGCGAGCGCTTGCGACCTGGCCGGGTCTGCTGCTTCTGGATGAGCCTCTGAGTGCGCTGGACGCCAAGGTGCGTGTGTACCTACGTCACGAGGTCCGGCGCCTGCAGCGCCAGCTCGGGATCACGACCATCATGGTGACGCACGATCAGGAAGAAGCGCTGACCATGGCCGATCGCATCGTTGTCATGGATCAGGGCGTCATAGGTCAGGTCGGCACGCCACTACAGATCTACCGCGAACCGGCGACCTCGTTCGTGGCCGACTTTATAGGGACTATGAATTTCGTTCCTGGGACCATGGCCGGTGTGAACAAGGTTCGCCTCGGCAACCTGGAACTTGCATGCGAGGCAGATGACATCGCGGCGGGAGCCGCAGTGTCGGTTGCGTTCCGGCCCGAGGATATACTTGTCCAGGGTGTTGAGGGCAAAGAGGAAAACGCCTTCGAGGTACGCGTCGAATTCATGGAGTTTCTGGGTTCGTTTTACCGGGCTGATCTGAGTTCGGTGGCCCTGGGCGATAATCGTATACGGGCCGAGCTCTCCATCAACCTGGTCCGCCGTATGCGTATCTCTGAGGGCGCGTCGCTCCCGGTCATGGTTCCCAGCGAAAGCATCCGCGTCTATCCGGGAAGCCTAGACCATGGCTGAGGTTGCCGTTGCCGGCGCAACCCCGCTGCGCCCCAGGCTCAGTCGCGACGACCTGGTTCGAGGCGGGGGCCTCGTCGTCATGGGGGTGTTCCTCTTCGTTGTAATATTGTTTCCGCTCTACGTCCTGCTTTCGAAGAGCTTCGAGGATGCGGACGGAAAGTTCATCGGGTTCGCTAATTACATCGAATACTTCGCCACACCGGCGCTCGTCAGCTCGGCAGGCCACACGATCTTCATCGGCGTCGTCACCATGGTGATCGTGGTTACGCTTGCCTTTATCTACGCCTACGCGTTGACCCGCAGTTGTATGCCCTTGAAGGGACTGTTTCGGAGCATCGCGATTGTTCCCATCCTGGCCCCTTCGCTGCTGCCCGCGATCTCGCTCGTCTACCTGTTCGGCAACCAAGGCATGATCAAGGAGCTGCTGTTCGGCTACAAGATTTACGGACCCATTGGGATCGTAATCGCGTTGGCTTTCTGGATATTCCCGCACACCGTCATGCTGCTGACGACGGCGCTGGCGACGGCCGATGCGCGGCTATACGAGGCGGCGATCGCGCTCAGGGCGAGCAAGCTGCGTACGTTCTTCACGGTGACGCTGCCGGCGACCAAGTACGGCGTGATGAGCGCCTGCTTCGTGGCCTTCACCTACGGCATCACCGACTTCGGTGCCCCCAAAGTCATCGGCGGCTGGTACAACGTGCTTTCCGTCGATATCTACAAGCAGGTCGTTGGCCAGTGGAACTTCCAGATGGGGGCGGTGGTCAGCGTTATCCTGCTGTTCCCCGTGGTGATTACCTTCGTCGTTGATCGCTTGGTGCAGCGCCGCCAAGTGGCGCAGCTCACGGCGCGTTCGGTACCGCTTGAGCCGAAGCCGAATCGGCGCTTCGATCTGATTATGCTGATCTACTGCTCTGTCATCGCCTTTATCGTTCTCGGCATATTGGCGGTTTCCGCGTACGCCTCGTTCATCAAGTTCTGGCCCTACAACCTCAGCTTCACGCTCGACAACTACGATTTCGATCTCATGGACGGTGGCGGTTGGCGYGCCTAYGGAAACAGCATTCTGTTGGGCGTGCTTACGGCATTTTTCGGGAGCTTGATCATCTTCGGGGGCGCGTACCTGGTGGAGAAGTCGCAGCACTACGGGAAGTATCGCGCAGCGCTGCAGTTCCTCGCAATTCTGCCGCTCGCGGTGCCGGGCATGGTACTGGGGCTCGCCTACATATTCTTTTTCAACGATCCCGCCAATCCCTTGAACTTCCTCTACCAGACGATGGGGATCCTCGTGATCTGCACCATCGCGCACTACTACACCGTACCGCACCTGACGGCGCTTACGGCCTTGAAGCAGCTCGACGCCGAGTTTGAAGACGTTTCGGCCTCGCTCAAGGTGCCGTTCTACAAGACCTTCTCGCGGGTCACCTTTCCCGTCTGCCTGCCGGCGATTCTCGACATCGGCATTTATCTCTTCATCAACGCGATGACGACCGTCTCCGCCGTCGTTTTCCTGTGGGGACCCGATACGAAGCTCGCTTCGGTCGCGGTGCTCAATATGGATGATCAGGGCGACATTGCGCCGGCGGCGGCGATGGCGATGATGATCGTCTATACCTCGGCCGCTGTGCGTATCCTTTACGTCCTGTTGACACGCGGGCTGCAACGCCGCACGCAAGCCTGGCGCCGGCGCGAGGTGATCGCCGAGACTGTCGTCGGGCAGCCTGCTCCTACGTGATCGGCCGGCAAGGTCGCAACCGCCGGCGAGCATGAGATGGGTAGCTGTCCCCGCGAATTTATTGATTTTGCAAACCGGTTGGCTGACACCGCCGGCGATATTCAACGTCGACACTTTCGCCACCACGTGCCGGTCGAGATCAAACCCGATGGGTCGCCGGTCACGCAGGCCGACAAAGACAGTGAGCGTGCCCTTAGGGAGCTCATTGAAGCAGCGTACCCCGACCATGGCATCGCTGGCGAAGAATATCCAAACGTGCGTGAAGACGCGGAGTATACGTGGGTACTCGACCCCATCGATGGCACCAAGTCGTTTCTGGCCGGCATCCCGATGTTCGGGATTCTTATTGCCTTAGCGCGTCACGGCCGTTTTGTTCTCGGTGTAGTTGACCAACCGATTTTGCGCGACCGCTGGGTCGGCGCCGACGGTTACGATACAATATTTAATGGTGCTGCGGTACGCACCCGCCAATGCGGGTCGTTGGCGGACGCGGTGCTGTGTATCTCTGGTCCCGAAGATCGCACCAAACCCTATGATGACCAGATCGCCAACCTGAGGCATGCCGTCAGGTGGGTGCGTTATGGTGCCGAGTGTTATGCGTATGGGCTATTAGCCTCGGGTTTCATAGATCTGATCGTCGATGTCGGCCTGGATGACCATGATTTTGCTCCGCTTGGCCCGGTTGTCGGTAATGCCGGTGGTAGTGCCACCGACTGGCAGGGCAATCCACTGACGATGAATTCAGACGGACGTATCATCGTCGCCGGTGATGCGCGCCTGCTTAAAGATACGATCGCCTGTCTTAATCGTTCATGTGGAGTAAGCACGGTATGAAGAATACCCAGCGTCCCCCCGGCCATTTGAATCAACATAATCTTGATCGCTTTCGTTCCGAGGGCGAACTCAACATCTCGCAGCGCCGAAAGACCTGGCAAGAAGAGCATCTCGATGATGATACGCGTGAATGGCTGGCCAAGGACGCCAAGTATTTTTTGCACCAGTCGCTGTCGACGCCTTGTATCGATGTGCTTGCAAGTTGCAAGGGCTCATTTCTGGAAGATCTTCAGGGAAACCGTTTTCTCGATTTCCACGGCAACAATGTGCACCAAGTGGGCTTTGGTCACGAGCGTGTAATCGCCGCGATTCGCGAGCAAATGGACACTTTGTCCTTTTGTACGCGTCGCTACACAAACAAACCTGCTATTGAGCTTGCACAAAAATTGGTYGAGCTCGCGCCCGGTAATCTTAATAAGGTATTGTTGGCGCCGGGCGGTACCAATGCCATCGGCATGGCCTTGAAACTCGCGCGTATGGCGACGGGTAGATTCAAGACACTGTCGATGTGGGACGCGTTTCATGGCGCGTCGCTCGATGCAATTTCTATCGGCGGGGAGGCGATTTTCCGCAACGGCATCGGTCCGTTGCTTCCCGGCACCGAGCATGTG
>LXTK01000285.1 GCA_001643475.1 Proteobacteria bacterium SPGG2
GGTGAAGGTCCCCCGGACCTTCACCTTATTACCGCCTCACCCACTGGACCTTTGTCTTGTTCCGCTTCGCCCCTGGGTTTTTCAGCTCGAAAAGCAAAAAGCGCCGCTTTTGCTTTTCTCCATTTCTCAAACACTTGGATGTTTGAGAAATGTGCGGTAGATCCTTCTACCGCTCTAGCACGCGACTGAGAACGAGTTTCTCGGTAGCGTGCTAGACAGTACTTTCCACCGGCTGTAGGTAAGGTATAGGTGCTGGCTGCGTATCGTTATAGGTCACCAACTCCCAATTATCCGCTTCGGCGAGAAGAATCCGTAATAACCTGTTGTTCAGAGCGTGGCCCGATTTGTGTCCGCTAAATGAGCCGATAAGACTGTGGCCCAAGAGATAGAGGTCGCCGATCACATCAAGTATTTTGTGTTTGACGAACTCATCCTCGTAGCGTAATCCATCTTCGTTAAGCACCCGATAGTCGTCCAACACGATAGCGTTATCTAGGCTGCCCCCCAACGCAAGTCGTTGCTCGTGCAAACGTTCGATATCCTGTATAAAACCAAATGTGCGCGCACGACTGACTTCCTTCAAAAAGGAAGTCGATGAGAAGTCGAGTTCCGCGTAGCGGCAACTGCGCTTGAATACTGGGTGATCAAAATCGATGCTAAAGGCAACCTTGAAGCCCTCATAGGGGTCAAACCTCGCCCATTTATCACCGTCTTCAACACGCACCGTGCGCTTGATTCGTAAGAAGCGCTTAGGGGCGTTCTGTTCTGTGATGCCGGCGGACTGGATTAGAAAGACAAAGGGTGCGGCGCTACCGTCCATGATAGGGACTTCCGGCGCATTCACGTCGACACAGGCATTATCGATCCCCAATCCGGCTAGCGCCGAGAGCAGGTGCTCCACAGTAGAAATCCGGACGCCGTCCTTCACCAACCCCGTAGACAGGCTGGTGTCTCCAACGCTGTCGGGGTGGGCTTTGATTTCAACCGGTGTTTCGAGATCGGTGCGGCAAAATACGATGCCGTAGTTGATGGGTGCGGGCTTTAGGGTCAGGTACACCTTTTGGCCGGTATGTAGACCAACGCCAGTCGCGGTTATTTGGTTTTTGAGGGTGCGCTGCCGATAGTCAGAGACAATGGTCATGCAATAACTCCCTTTGCACCGACCATGTCGGCCCACTCGTCATAATTTGTATCATTTTTAGTTTTTTGTGATGAGAACTTTGCGAAGCTTTCCCGCCCCGAATTCTAGTTGAAAACGCTGACAATTTTGAGTGTAGCACAGCAAAAGGGCGGCCCCAAACACGCGGCCATGCGAGTTCAGGTTGCAGAAGAATCGGTGCGCTTCCTTCTCGCCCGTGGATGCGCCTGATCATACACTCGGGCAAGGTGCTGGAAATCGAGATGCGTGTAGATCTGCGTAGTAGAAATGTCGGCATGCCCCAAGAGCTCTTGAACCGCTCTAAGGTCACCGCTGGATTCGAGCAAATGGCTGGCGAAGGAGTGGCGCAGCATATGCGGGGTTACCTGAACCGCCATGCCTTGCTTAAGTCCCCAATGCCGGACCCGCATCTGCACCGCCCGGCAAGTCAAACGCTGCCCTTTACGCCCGATAAACACCGCGGTTTGGCCGACCGTTGCCCATTGGCCCCGCAGGGCCGACCATTGCGTTAGTGCTTGGCGTGCAAAGCGGCCCACTGGCAAGACCCGAGTCTTGGCCCCTTTGCCAGTTACCCTCACCAGCCCCCCCTCGAGGTCCAGATCGCCAATATTGAGGGCCACCAACTCAGCGAGGCGCAGGCCAGAGGAGTACATGAGTTCAAGCATGGCTCGATCACGGACACTCAGGGGATCTGCCTCGGCGATAGCAACGAACTCGCACGCCTCATCCACACTTAGGGCCTTGGGGAGCCGCTTCTCAACCTTGGGCGCAGTGATACCCGCAAGCGGGTTGCGCGTCGCCAGGCCCTCGCGCAAAAGATAACGGTAGAAGGTGCGTGCGGCCGAAAGACTGCGTCTGATGGTCCTGCCCGAGCACCCTCGCCGATGTAGTGTTGTCACGAAGACGCGCGCTTGTCGTGGATCGAGCGCCTGCCAATCAGTGATTTGTTGTACTTTGAGGAAGTCGGTGAGCTGTAGCAAATCACGTTGGTACGCAGCGATGGTATTTACCGACAGTCGGCGCTCATCGCGAAGATGCCGCAGAAACTGGGAGACTTGACGCTGGCCGCCCTCTTTCATGTCCCCAAGGTAGAACCGGTGACTATTTTAGATACCTCGCGACGCCGCGCATGAGTAACTCCCCGAGCCGCACTAGATACAGTGTCCCCATATTTGGATGGAAGCGATGGGGATCGCGGCTACCCAAACAAAGGACACCCCGAGGAATCTCGCCGCCCAACGCAACCATGGCGGTCGACTTGATGTCGGTGGCGTTGCTGCCGAATAAGTACTCGAGCATGGCATCGTCGTACTTTCCGCCACATACGGGTCGGCCACCGACAAATTGCTTAAGCAAGCGTTTCAACTGTCTATCATCTGCGTTTGTAAACTCGGGTCGCCCAGTCGTACTGTCGTCGCCGCCCAACAGGCGGATGACGATCTGGTCCAAGTTGAACTCCTGCCGTAACAGGTCTTGGGCGCTGTTCAAAGTATCGTCTAGCGACGCCGCGTCGACCATCGTCTGCCCGAAATGATGTAATCGTGCGCCCAACACATCGTTATCGCGGGCGATCGCGACTAGCTCGCGTATCTGTTGCTGTAGTCGTTGATTCTGCTCACGCAGAACCTGCACCTGGCGTTGAATTAGGGAGACTGCCTCACCGGTCTCGGGATGGGGCACCTTAAGATTGGCTAGCACCTCTCCCTGACGTAAAAAGTAGTCAGGATTGTCTTCCAAATAACGGGCGACCGCTTCCTCCCAGGTCAGTTCTTTTTGTTGTCCTTCGTTCTTCTGACTCATAATAAATCTGCTACCTCAATCGTTCCCTCATAGGTAGTAACGGCAGGACCTGTCAGCAATACCGGCTCGCCCTCGCCGGCCCACGCTACGCGGGCCGCACCGCCGGGTAAAGTCACCTGCACGGTATCATCGAGTAATCCCCGTCGACAACCGACAACAACGGCGGCACCTGCGCCAGATCCGCAGGCCAACGTCTCGCCGACACCGCGTTCGTGTACGCGCAACTGTACGTGCCGTCGATCAACTACTTTCATAAATCCAGCGTTCACTCTTCTTGGAAAACGCGGGTGACTCTCGATAAGCGGCCCCTGTGACTCCACCAGGCCATTATCGATGTCATCCACGATTTGAACCGCGTGTGGGTTGCCAAGGGACAGTACGCTGACCTGTATTTGCTTCCCATCTATCTCTAAATCATAGACGATTTGCGGTGTTTTTGCCGCAAATGGCACGTTGGCCGGGTCGAACTCAGGGATACCCATCTCGACCGTCACCTCACCACTGGCCTCTAGCCGTAAAGTGCTAACACCGGCGAGACTCTCGACAATGATCTCATCTTTCTGGGTTAAACCGCGATCTCGGGCAAACCGCGCGATACATCGCGCGCCGTTACCACATTGTTCGGCCTCGCTACCGTCGGCATTGTAGATGCGGAACCGAAAATCGACATCAGGCTTTTCGGCACGCTCCACGACCAGTATCTGGTCACAGCCAACACCGAAACGCCGGTGTGCAATCCAACGAAACTGCTCGGAAGAGAGATCGATGTGATGACTGACGCCATCGAACACCACGAAGTCGTTACCGAGACCTTGCATCTTTGTGAAAGGGATGGGCATAGGCAAAGGTTACCGTTTCCTCGCCATCAAGAAAACCTATGTAACCATCCAGCCGTCAGTACAGACGGCCCCAAACGATAAAGTGCCGATCGCTGACAAGTTCGACTTGTAAATGATTCACCAGCCCCGCTTGGCGCAATTGCACATCGGCTTCTTCCAGGCGATAGGCGGCCAACAACGAATAGAAGAAATCATGCTTCAACACTTCGGTTTCATCACTCGCATAGCGCTCAACAAGTTCATGTGCTGCCGCCTGCGAATCAGGCCTCAACAAGTCCATAATAAAAACCACGGCCTGCTCAGATGCGTTAGCTTTTAGCGTATCCCACAACACCATGGGCTCGGCCAAATGATGTAAAAGACTGTTGCTTATCACGGTGTCAAAACTGCCTGCTTTGGGGAGCGAACCCGGCAGATAAACTTGTATCAACTCAACACGCGACTGCAGGCCACCGGCGCTTACGGCATCGCGGCCGAGGGCTAGCATGGCGGCAGCGCCATCAACACCAGTTAACGTACATTGAGGATAGGCACGAGCAAAACGAATGCTTATGTCAGCCGGCCCGCAACCCAGATCAAGCACCTGCTTGGGGTTGTAGTCGGCAAATCGCTGGCGGAAGTGTTCAACGAATGCTTGGTGAGGTTCGGAAAAATCGGCAGCCGCGTAGGCACGCGCCTGCTCCACTTCATCCATTAGCTCCGGCTCGGGAATACGGTCCATAGAGTCTTACCCTGGCAGAATCGATTCGGTAGCTAACATCTCATCGATGGTCTCACGACGCCTAATAAGATGCGTCTTGTCTTTATCCACCATAACTTCGACTGCAAGCGGACGTGTATTGTAACGTGAGGTCATGCATGCACCATAGGCACCAGCACATTTAATTGCGAGTACGTCGCCTTTGGCAACGCTTAGCTCGCGCTCACGCCCAAGGAAATCGCTACTTTCACATACTGGCCCGACTACATCATAGGTATGGGTTGCACCCTTGCCTCGCTTCGATACGGGCAAGATTTCGTGCCACGCATCATAGAGAGCTGGCCTTATAAAATCATTCACACCAGCATCCATTACCGCAAAGTTCTTTATTTCACCGTGTTTCACATATTCGACACGGGTCAACAGCAATCCGGCTTCGCCCACGAGGGCACGTCCGGGCTCGATGATGATACGTAATTCCTTGGACGAAGACTTATCTAACTTATCCATCAGTGTGGCAACGTAGTCCTGTGGTGTGGGTGGTTGTTCGTCCCGATATGGAATACCTAGACCACCGCCAAGATCCAAATTCTTCAATTCGACTCCATTACCACGCAATGCATCCACCAACATCAACAATCGATCAAGCGTGTCGACAAACGGCGCCATCTCTGTGAGCTGGGATCCGATGTGACAGGCGACGCCATTAATCGTTATGTTCGGCATTGATTGCGCGCGCGCATAAAGGTCGCCAGCAATTTCAATGGGAATGCCAAATTTATTCTGCTTGAGGCCCGTGGAGATATAAGGGTGAGTATTCGGATCGATATCCGGGTTGATACGTAAGGCGATCGGCGCCTGAACACCGGTATCAGCCGCTATGTCGTTTAGACGTGAAAGTTCATCGGCAGACTCTATATTGAAACAGTCGATGCCTGCCTGCAAACCTTGGCGCATTTCAGCATCGGATTTGCCTACACCCGAGAACACGACCCTGGATGCATCACCACCGGCACGTAAAACGCGCTCGAGCTCACCCCCGGAGACGATGCCGAAGCCAGAACCCAGACGACTTAGGACATTCAAAACCGCAAGGTTGGAGTTAGCTTTGACCGAATAACACAGCCGATGGTCACGCGCGCCAAATGCTTCATCAAAGGCATGCCAACGGTCCTCTATCATGCTACGCGAATAGACATAACAGGGCGTCCCAAAGCGATCCGCGATTGTAGCTAGCGAAACTTCCTCGGCAAAAAGATAGCCGTCACGATAAACAAAAGAATTCATGGGCGATGAACTACTGTTTTTGCTTCTTCGACTTCTTTTCTGATTGTTCACTATCGGGCTGCTCTTGAGTCGCATCCGGAAGATACAGCGGACCCTTCTTGCCGCAGCCGGTTATACTCGTGGCAGTGGCGGCCAGCATTGTGCCTATCAACAGTAACATGCCCAGATGGCGTTTGCGCATGGGTACCAACCTTTGCAACCCCGCAACCACAAAACCCCTTAGGATCTGACCAGTATAATATCGTGCCCAGCCAACTCCGATCTGATGGCATCCAAGGTCAACAACCCAAGGCACGGCATGGCACCTGCGCTAGACACGCCCTCATGTGTCCATTTCTTGATGAGCCCAATGGCTGGGCTGCAAGACATCGCCGTACCGCTGTTGCTACGGGCAATCAAGCATGCCGACCGTCTGACCACCGTGTCCTTTTGCTGCCCAAGCACGTGAACATGTACACCCGTAATCGTATCCACCAGTTTCTGAAAACCACTACTAACCCTGCCACGATTGGTTCGCTTGGTGCTGGAGGCTTTCGCGCTCTTACCGCGCTTCAGTCGACCCAACGCCGCTAGCGTGTTGTTGAGTAGCGGTTTTTGCAGACCGCCGCGGGCACTCACGGTTAGCGCCCCATAGAGGATTGGAAAAAGATCGAGATCTGGAAAATCGCACAAGTACACACGCTGAAGACCTGCCGGCGCTGGGAACTCAACCTTTTCTGGTTCCGACCATGCATGCGTATCACGCCACTCAGGTCTACGGAGGCTTCGAATTCATCGCGGACTTCGCAGCCAATGACCGACCGCGGGGTGGGCGGATGCCGATCCTCC
>LXTK01000041.1 GCA_001643475.1 Proteobacteria bacterium SPGG2
GCAGACGTTCAAGTAGTTGAGATACCGCAGTGCAAACTGCCGCTCCCGACCCAAAGGAGACATACAAACATTGAATTCGATCAGCGAACAAGGGGGCGCTCATGAAACCTCCCCCTTGAACACTGGTGCGGTTTAAAGGCGGCCTCTCGCAGGAGAGACCACGGGCTTGATCTTATGTTTCGATGGAACTTCTTACTTCACCTTGATCATCATGGGCTTACCGATATCCCCTACCTGAAACACCAGGAACTCAAGGTCATCGGACGCGCTTAGATTCCTGCCGACCATCGCAGCATTAATATCCTCGGCATATAACTCCCCCGCCTTAAAGGTCTTGGTTTCACCCGCAAGCTTCACGGTAAGCTCGCCCTCAAGCACGTACACAAAGACAGGACCGGGATGCATATGCTTGCCCCCAACAAACTTGGCCGGAACTGCAAAGTGTTTAACGATCATCTCCTTGCCTTCCACTCCCTGGAGCGGGGCTTTGTATAGTGTCTTGACTTGAGCCTTCGAGACATACTCCTCGGCGTTGGCTGCTTGAAAACTTGCCATTCCCGCTAGCATGCCTAACGCCAGTGTGGTGCCAAGTAAAAGTTTCGTTTTCCTCATTGTTTTCTCCTCTCATCAACATGAACCCGGCAAGGCAACATGTGCCTACCGTTTGTTATGGCCCACGAGGCGGTGAACAAAGGTCAATGCATCGAGTTCTTGACCCAACCACCGCTGTGGTCCGCTGAAAGCATTGGTTGGCACCCATACCTTGAGCACCCGTTCAATCATATAGAAATTAACACGAGGCGCGAAGTTACACCAGGAGACGAACGGCAAAGCTATTCCAAAGTTATCGCTCAGATTGGTGCTGAGTGTCCGTATATGAACTCCTCCTCGGTTTGCAAGCATTCCGTTTGATCTCGGTGCGGTACGACTGCTCACGTATATCCGGCCTCTAACGGTGGCATCGACCGACGCCGGACCATGATGGGCTATTCGCGCGCCAGCTCCCCATTGCTTTGTCGTGCTGCTCGCACGTGGACATTCTCGGGTTCTGCCGGCGCCGGTTCGACCTGTTCGCCATCGTTTGGATTGCTTTGCAATCGTGGGTGAAGGGCTCCTCCTTAATACCGTGATTATTCGGTCTGCGGATTTTGGGGCTCAGCTCCTAACCCGATTCGGTTGGTAATCGGCGCCATTTCTAATCATGGCCCAGGCCATGCGGGCGGTCTTGTTGGCCTGGGCCACCGCGGCCACATTGGGGCGGCTTCGCGCTTATGAGACGCATTCTAACGTCAGCGTCGCTCGCATTTGTGACCTGGGTCGCATGTGGAGGCCGATAGTTCACCGGGTATCGACGCCGCCATGGGCACGGCGAGCGGCCCCGGGTGGGGCAGGAAGCCCCTGTGCGCGGGGTGCGCACAGGGGCAGATCGAAAACTAGGAAAGGAACTCTGCTACCGTCTGGTTAGGTCGTGAGGATACCGACCACCACCAGAGCAATAAAAGCCGCGACAAGAAACATCCAGGCCTTGCTCTTCGTGGGGGTGGTTTCCTCCTGGGTGGATTTGGACATCATGATATTCTCCGTCATTGTGCAATCGGTTTTGGACCTGGGCCGGGTCGGCCCAACCAAAATTTTCTGCCCACGGTATTACGGGGGCGCTCTAACATCAGCAAACGCCGTGCCAAATAAACCGTACGGCACCCCAGGCGTGAAGCTCACGTGCACGGCGCATACAATGCAAGTCCGCGTGCGAGGTAAGCCATTGAGTCCTATGAGACTTTTATATTGATCGGACGATAGACGGGAGGTGCATTAAACAGTGCATGACCGTGCGATCGGCATCGGAGCGGTCACTCCGCTTCATCTGCCAAGTGAGTTTGTGTAGCTGGGAAACAACTGTGCGCGATTTGGAACAAGTCGTAACACCATCACATGTGCACTATTTTGTACTCGGCGATGTAACGTACCTGCTTCGCGAATACCTCGGGCCTTGAATGCAGTTCACAAGAATACACAACAGCTGATGATCCATTAGTGCTGCCACCTGACCCAATCGGATAACCGCGCTCAGCCATGAACGAACAACGCGCCCTGCTCCATAGCCTCACACTCCCGGTGCGCTGGGGGGACATGGATGCGCTCGGCCACGTCAACAGCGCCACCTATTTCACCTATATGGAGCAGGCGCGGGTGCGCTGGCTGGAGAGCCTTGGCACCAAGATCGCTGCGGATGTAGGTGAGGGACCCGTCATCGCGAATGCCACGTGCACGTTCGAGCAGCCGATCATCTATCCGGCCAATCTTGAGGTTCACCTCTATGGCGGCCCGCCCGGGCGCAGTAGCTTCGAGAGCTATTACGAGCTGCGTGATGCGGCACGACCGGATACCGTGTTCGCACAGGGACGTGCACGCGTCGTATGGGTGGACTACAGCACGGGTCGATCCGCCCCGCTGCCAGCGAAGATCCGCAAGCTTTTGCCTGCGGCTAAAGGGTAGCCCCAGTGCTGTCCCACAACCACCCGATGCATGGACCGCGCCGTTGTTGCCGCCGTCGCATGTAAAGTCGAACGGTGAGACACATGGGCTCAAGTCGCCGCCGGACTCGCACCGCTTCACGGCCTGATAGGCACCGTGACCGGGGTTGCCGGGCCAGCCCTTGGGGATCAGGTCGCTACCCACGCCATTGCTGTAGCCGGCGGAAACGACCGTAGCCTCGGCGGAAATCATCGTTGGCGATCCGGGCGCATTCCCCCAACCGAATACTTGCAAGTCGAGATCTACCTCGAGCCCGCCGCTCGGTAGTACGAATTCCCAGCATCCCAACAAGTTGTTGAACCGAGGTGTCACGGGCTCGCCAATCGTTTCCGCCGGGCTGCCGAGCGGAGCTGATCGTATGGGGTAAAACCTCATTTCGGGGCAGCTCAGTGTGTGGACGCACTGACCAACCTCGTCGCAGGCATCGGCCGTACATGCGTCACCGTCGTCGCAATCGCTGTCGAA
>LXTK01000154.1 GCA_001643475.1 Proteobacteria bacterium SPGG2
GATTATCGACAGCGGCGTGGATCGAAAGGAACGGTTGGGCTGATCCGGGAGATCGGAAACCTTGCATAGCTCGTTCTCGTCGTCGGATCCTGACATGTGATCCTTCGATCCGGTTGTTCTTCCACCTCGCCTGGTGGTGCCAAGCCATCTGGCCTAAATGACGGAAAGCTGCAGCATAGGCACGCCACCGGACATCCAATGTCCGCTTTCAGGGATCGACGCAAATTTCTGCCGGTATTGTCTGCTTTCGGGGGTATTGCGCCTTGGAAAGCGCATGAAGTTCGGTGGCCTGGGATGGTCGCCGCGGTAAAGCTTAGCCAGCAGCCGCGTACCGAGTCTTGCGTGGTGCCCGGTAACGGTCACTGCGAAGCGTAGACAGGGAGGCTTGCAGGCCGGAACGAAAGTGAACGGAGTGTTAGCCCCGAAATCGAAGTCGGTTGGAGTAGCCGACCCTATTACCCCAAGGGGAAGGCGAGATCCCGGGATGCGCAAATGGCGAGTGTCTCGGGGTGCTTCCGGGGTTTGTACCGCCGGCATGCAGCTGAAGGACTTCATTGCGAACAAGGGAGATCCGTCAGGCTCAAGATGACCTTGTAGGGTCCGACAAGCGTGATGCGCGAGGACGACCCGATGGCCTGGCGGAAGTCAGACTGACTGATAGTACTCCGAGGCCGGGAGAGCCGGCCACATGGGGAAGCGGTCAGCGGAGAGAGACTTGTTCGAAGGAAACATGAGCTCCATTCAACGGGAGGATACGGCCTTCTATGCAAAGAGAAGATCAGCCAATCATGACAACGGGACTCGAACGAATAGCAGCGAGAGCTCGGTGTGAGCCAAAGCCCGGGAGTCTAGACCATGTATGGCTA
This sequence comes from Proteobacteria bacterium SPGG2, assembly GCA_001643475.1. Classification (GTDB taxonomy): domain Bacteria; phylum Pseudomonadota; class Gammaproteobacteria; order Acidiferrobacterales; family SPGG2; genus SPGG2. The sequence goes on from LXTK01000154.1 coordinate 867, forward strand.
CTCCGCTTTGTCGAGCATCGAGGCGGGGACCCGCGCCTTATCAAGGCGCGGAGGCCGCTRCAGCGACCACGCCTGGCCCTKCCATACCGGMAGYTCCAGGCATTCGCTGTGCTGTGAAWCCCTCTCCGAAGAGCGTAGTGCGGGAAATCCGCACGCTACGTTCTGTGGGAGCCGGAGGCGGGTGACCGCCTCCGGCCACCCGGTAAGCSSRASTSGMYKSMRKGCMGMYGNGAYGWCTGTTCATAGCCAAACCCGGAAGTCGCGAATCCTAGGCCATGAGCCAGACGGAATCACTCACTCGGACTTCGCGCGGATCGCCTTTGCGCGGGCCTCCATCCTCTCTGCCTCATCGGCGCGTGCGGTCTGTCGGAGTAGTGCAGCATAGTTCTCCAAGCTCGTGGCCACGCCCGGGTGCTCGGGTCCAAGGGTCTTCTCTCGGATAGCCCGGGAGCGCTTGTAGAGCGGCTCAGCCTTGGCGTAGCGGCTCTGGGCACCTGCTGTCATCCGTTGCCGTCAACTATGCCGCAAGCGTCCAGTTGGCGTAAGAAAGTGGCGGGCGCCCTCAGCCCKGMNGGCANGMCCNTCGCTGACSGGGCCGTGGCGCAGCRGCGGGCTGTYKYYSGMGAAGCCCTCATARCGCGGCAGGTTGTCGGCGATGTCGAACCAGGGGATGCGCTYGGGGTCGAARGCATGGGCGGTCGGCACCAGARCATCYGGATTRTCRAARGTGCTGATGTGRAAYTCGAMRATCGGYCCCAGSTCGCCRCCGTCGCCYTCCCAGGTSAGCGGCGTCCCRCACTTGCCGCARAASGCGCGSCCGACGCCCGGCGATGACTCGTAGATCTTGCGYTCGTCRCCSCTGAACKYGAYYTGMTCGGCCTTGAATCCCGCCAGCGTCACCACCGACGCGCCGTTGTGCTTGCGGCAGCTTCGGCAATGGCAGTGGATAACCCCGAAGGACTTGCCTGTGGTCTCGTAACGCACCCCCCCGCACATGCAGCCGCCGATCATTGTCGTATCGTCACTCATTTCGTCCTCCATAATCGATACACAGTATTGGGGTCTGAGCCGCATGGTCGCATCCGAGATACGGCGTGTCGAGGACCACGGCGCCCAGTTCACCCATCTGACTGGCAGCTCCTCAGCGGAAGCAGCCGTTCGTAGAATTGGCGTCGCATTAAAAGTATGCAGTTCACCAACTTCCGCTTTTGGTCGAAAGTAGTCGTGGGGCTTGAATTAAGATACCCCCGGCACCGGAAACTTTCTGCAGAAAGTCTTCACATCCTCATGCTGTGCTTCCAGGGCTGCCTTATCGTCGCGTTTAGACACGGCTGAGAGCATAAAATCCGCTAACTGATCCATCTCCTGCTCCTTCATACCGCGGGTGGTAACGGCCGGGGTGCCGAGTCTAACACCGGATGGATCCAAGGGCTTACGCGGATCGTCGGCGATCACATTCTTGTTTAGGGTAATGCCGACACCATCGAAGAGTTCTTCCGCCTCTTGGCCGGTGATATCCCATGACTTGACGCAATCGATCATGAATAAGTGATTATCGGTACCGTTGGTGATGAGTTTGGCGCCACTGTCCATAAACTTCGCAGCCATGTGCTTGGCATTGACGATGATCTGTCGCGCATAGTCTTTGAACTCCGGTTTGAGCGCTTCTGCGAAGGCAACGGCTTTGGCCGCCACCATTTGCATAATCGGCCCGCCCTGAAAACCGGGGAACACAGACTTGTCGATCTTCTTACCGAGCTTGGCCTCACGCGACAAGATCATGCCGCCCCGTGGTCCACGCAGGGTCTTGTGTGTCGTGGTAAGAATGACATCGAACCCATCATCAAACGGGTTACGCGCGGCGTGCCCGGCGATTAGACCAGCGATGTGCGCCATATCGGCAACCGCATAGGCGCCAACTTCCTCGGCAATGGCGTTCATCTTGGCGTAGTCGAGCTCGCGCGGATAGGCTGAGAACCCGGCTAGAATTATCTTGGGCTTTTCACGAAGCGCGACTTCTCGCATCTCGTCGTAGTCGATCTCACCCGTCTCGATGTCCTTCATCTTGTAACGGACGAAATTAAAGATCTTGGTGACGTAAGTAACGGGATGGCCGTGCGTAAGATGCCCACCATGGCTGAGGTCCATACCCAGCACTGTGTCACCCGGTTCCAGCAACGCGAAATAGGCGGCGAGGTTGGCCGGCGCACCGGCATGCGGCTGCACATTGGCATGGCCGGCCTTGAACAACCGTTTCGCGCGATCGATGGCAAGAGACTCTACGATGTCGGTGTAAGTTTGGCCGCCGTAGTAACGTCTGCCTGGGTACCCTTCCGAGTATTTGTTATTGAATACTGACGCCATGGTTTCCATCACTGCGGCCGAGATATAATTCTCAGACGGAATGAGCTCCACACCCTCTACCTGGCGCTGCATTTCCCCGGCAACCGCGTTAAAGATGTCGGGATCCTGTTGTTTTAGTGATTCGTAAGTCGGCATGATTGTTATCTTCGTCGGTTATAGTCGATTTAAAAAGTGTAAGGGGATTGTTTTTGTCATTTATACCAGTGAATTTCACAGAGTCAATGCGGCCAATCACGTTGTCGCCGCTCTCTCACAGATTTTGGGCATTATCAGCACATACTAGTGCGAGGTCAGTCAGTACACGCTCGTCGCTGCACATCCGCCAAGACAACATCCTGCCCGCGAGTATGGAACACACGGATGCATAGTTGGGATGTTCGGCCAGGTCATTAAGTTCTTCTGGGTTATTCTCAGGGTCGAAGAGCAGTGCCGTCACGAATCAAACCATCAAGAGTCGGGGTCTTGATGCAAGGGTGATCAAGCGCGGATAGACATTCAGCACGCCATTGGTCGGCAGTGATGAGTAGCACGTTTCGTTTTCGAGAGGTCACGTTATCGGCGGCTCCACTTGCGCGTGACGCCAATCCGGTCGGAACGCGAGCACCTGCACACCGCTCGGCATTACCGGATTGAACAAACTGTTGTGCCAATACGTAGCCTGGTAAGCCGCACTTCGTTCACGCAAGTTTCTCACCTTACAAGGAACACGATAGGTTTGATTGTATTGCTCAAATGCAAGTGTACAGCGGCCAGCCTTAAGTAACGTCTTAACGAATTCGGAATCCGGCCCGAACAGGGCCGTCATTTCGTCGGAAAACTCCAGCGGTTTTTGATAGTAAGCGGCCGCCAATGTTTGGAGGACAGCATCATAGCGATCCGCCGGATCGTGAGTCCGTTTGACCATATGTCTGAATTGCATGGTGATGTTCTTGGGGTCGCGCTTGATGATCAGTACCGTAATCTGTCCCAACTCTTTCCCGCTAACCAGGACACTTGGACGCATACCTGATGTCGGCTGTCCGCCTGCGTGGCGAATGGCATACTGGCGCAGTCGGCACTGCCAGCCGAGGAAGTGTGCGCACAACTGCGGTACGATGTTCCCGCTAGTGCGTTTTGTATTGACTGTCCTCGTCATTTAGACTGACCCGCGGAATAGCGTTAGCAGCAGTTTAATTCGGGTTGTGCGACAAACACAAACGGTCAGCTTCAAAGGGAGGTTAGCGTGAGCAAGTCAGCAGACGAGCAGCATCGTTTGAAAGGGCGCTGTCTGTGCGGTGGTGTGAAATACGAGGTGCGAGGACCCTTGCGTTCAGTCGTGAATTGCCACTGCGGCCAGTGTCGACGTACGCACGGACATTATTCGGCCTATACAGCTGCGGCACGCGACGATCTCGTGTTGCATGATGATCGTACCTTAAGTTGGTACGAATCCTCGGCCATAGCGCGCCGCGGTTTTTGTGGGCGATGCGGTGCAAGCCTTTTTTGGGATGCCCACGATCAGCCAACCATTAGTATCGCCGCTGGCACGCTCGACCAGCCTACTGGGCTTGAGACAAGTGCCCATATCTTTGTTGAACATCTTCCAGACTACTACACGCTCGACGACAACCTCGAAAAATGGCCACATGGTTTGCCTGGTTGACCCGCATAATCCTTCAAAGCAATAAAGCCAATTCATGAATCCAGCTGCGTGGGGAGGACTCAGTGCGCTAAGCCTTGGCAGCGCCGACTTCGCTGCCCGTTTCAGCAGCCGCGCATTGGGTCCAAGCGTAGCGTTGTTTGGCATGCTGATGGTCGGTTCCATCATCCTTTCCTTATGGGTTTGGATTTCTGGCACGCCATTGGTGTGGGAGCCATCAGGATTTTGGTTGTTGGTGATCAACGGCATCGCCACCATGGCGATGACCTTGTGCTTGTATACCGCCCTGGCCCGCGGGCCGGTGAGCGTAGTGGCGCCTATCGTCGCCAGTCATCCTGCTTTGGTAGTGGCATTTTGGGTAGCCTTAGGCACACGTCCAAGTGTTATTCAGTGGTTGGCGATGGCGGTAACCGTGATCGGGGTCATTGGCGTGGCGCGCTTTGCTAAGCACAGTCACGAACCCACCAAAAGCCATAACCCATACTTGGCAGGTACGCTAGCTATCGCCGGCGTCGCCTGTGTGCTTCATGCCGTGATGGTGGTCGCCGGCCAGGCGGCAGTGCCGATCTACGGTGAGCTGCAGACGCTGTGGCTAGCCCGACTCATTGGTTTACTATCGATTCTAACCGTACTCGCCATACGAACGACCACGCCGATAGTACCTTTGCGTTGGTGGCCAATCATTGCCCTACAGGGCTGCCTGGATGCCGCCGGCTACCTATTCCTGTTTGCCGGCAGTCAAGGTGACGGGCGCGAGATCGTTGCAGTCACCGCTTCTGCTTTTGGTACAGTAACCACCTTGCTGGCACGCTTCATACTGCGCGAGAAAATAAGCTGGATACAGTGGTGCGGTATCGCCTTGGTATTCGGCGGCATCGCTGTACTCGTGTCACCGCTTTGACGTAGGCATTCTTAATAGATTTGGAAGTGTGCGTCGGTGGGTCGGCCATCGACGCCGTTTACGGGTAGTTTCTCCTGTGGGCAGGCGGAGAACACAACGACGCAGTCCATCTCCGCGCGCAATACCACATAATCGCCTTTGGAACAGAGCGGGGGTTGGAACGTCAATACACCCTCGGCGGTAACCGGTACATTCATAAAAAGGTTTAGCGGGCATGGCGTCATTGCTACTGAAAGACCGAGTTTACCTAGCGCATTACTTAGATTGTCGGTGCAATTTTCATGGTAGTCCGTGTAACCCTGGGCACGATATCCCCAACGCGTACAGGCGGCAATCAGCGTATCGTGAGCCCCCGGCGAGTGATCCTCGATCAGAGTTAGGATGGGGCGCCGCCGTGTTGTCACTAGCGAATCGCCGACCAGCGGAGTAATACGCTCAAGCAGTGAGCGCGTGTACTCCATAGACATGTACTCGTGTAGATCCTCGCGATTAAACCCCCAGGTGTCGATCACCTGTTGGCCATGCGTGTTAATCACTTTAATGTTTTGTCCATGATGAAGGAACGTTGCTTTTCCTTGTCGGGCCGGAATGGTGATAACCGATGGTTCAAGGCTGGGCATTAGCGCTACCCCTCGACGACAGTACTCGATATATTCGTGGCTAGCATCCAGATCATGGCAACGTCACTCCATACTCTGTGAGGCACGAGACACAAGACCATTTACATTGGGAGGCACTGTGAACGACTTTAGGCCGATCTTCGGAAGGTGCCAGTGCGGCACCGTTCGCTTCCGGGTGGACGCACCGGCGCAAGAGATGTACCACTGTCATTGTTCCATGTGCCGCCGCTGCCATGGCACCCTATTTGCCACTTACGCGACGGCGCGGCGCGAACACGTCGTCGTTGAACAGGGCAGCGACAACCTCGAGACGTATGACAGCTCACCCGATGTCCATCGGCAATTTTGCCGAACCTGTGGCTGTCACTTGCTGTTGAACGATGATCGCTGGCCACATCTACAGTGGTTCACACCAGGGACACTTGAAGAAGGCGCCCATCCGGGGCACCCAAAAGATACAGAGAAACATATCTTCGTGGCGTCCAAAATGCCTTGGCATACGCTCGCAGATGGACTGCCACAGTTCGAGGGATTTCAGGAAGATGTTTAGAACTGCCGCGACTTTTCAGTAACCTCCTGATACCAGCGCGTGCGTGTGCCCACCTTCGCGCGAAGTTTCCACTTTATGGTCTTGGGGACGTTCTCAATACGTTTTAGGAGATCGGCCACATTCGCGCGAATCGTGCCGGCCTGATCTTCAGTGATAGCTGGAAACTCCGAAATATAGTCCGGCACCTTACGAAGATTGGTAGTAAACGTGTGGTAAAAACCCCAATCTTTGGCCATCATGCTGCCGATATAGTCACTGTCGATATGCTTGTTGCCATCTGCCTTTGTCCCCAGCGGATGTTCTAGCATTAGCACCAACGTGTCTTTGATGTCCTTGAGGTTGATCTCGACGATCTGCATCTTTTCCAATAGTAGATCGGTGGTGCTGATGGTGGGGGTATCGAGATCGAGTCGACCCTTAAACGGGATGCGATGGCAGAAATACAGCTCGTCCGCAAAGACATCTACGTTCAAACCGGTCTGCGGATGTACGTAGACGTGGCGCGCGCCCTCGGAAGCAACGTACACACCCTCTTCCGGCTGGTAGCCCTCGCCGATCATGAACTCTCGAATCTCGCGGTTTTGCTTCTTTTCCGCCGCGAAGTCTACGTCTGTCAGCTCCCGCGCCATATCGTCAAACAGATGGATATTGTTCGGGCACTGGATTCGGTACGCGACAGAACCGAGGATCCGTAACTGGATCCCCCGTTCCGCCGCGTCCTTTACAAGACGTAATCCCTCGTCAACGAACTCAAGATGCAGATTCTTTGTCGACATTTACTTCCAGTTAGACCTCTACTCGATCGGGATCTCCTTGAATGCCAACGTAACGTCAACACCCTGAGAGCGCCTATAGGCCTTCATAATGAAGTAAAACACAACACCGACCACAAACACACCGCCGACGATCAACAGCTGGCCCGGATCATGTCCCGCTGCGACGGGATCGAGGAACAGCGTCCAGAAGTAGAACTGCGAGGCAAGAAAGCCAAGCGTGCACGCCACCGTCATCATCGGAAGACCGAGCAACGTGCGCCCTGCGATCGGTGATTTCTCATAGATGTCCGGTCGCATATATGGGAAGAAAATCCCCGCCCCCAGTACTATGCTCCATGCCAACACCGCCGCTTCGATCAGAATGATTATCTTTGAGAACGGTTCTGTGAATACAAACAGATACATGCAGATAATCGTGATGACGACAGATACAGCGATCGCAACAGTGGGCGTATGACGCTTTTCAGAGATCGTGCCCAATGCCTCCGGCGCCACGCGGTCAAACGACCAGGCTACAAGTGCGCGCACGGCGAAGGTATGCATGCCGGGTATCCACATCCACATCCACGATATCAGGCCTATGGAAACTAGCACCGTAATAAACGGCGACTGCGTGAGAATACCTGCCAATAGCGTGATGGAGGGATCCGTGGGTGTACTCAAGCCTACTCCCTCTAACAAGTTGTACACCGAGGCGCCTATAAAATCGTATCCGAACACGCTCTGCGAAAGACCAATGGTGAACAGCCAAATCACCACGGAGCCAGCAATCGCGCCCAGCATGCCATAGGTATGTGCGCGTTCGACCGACTTGATCTCACCACCAATGGCAATGGAAAAGGCAGAGCCGATCAGCGGCAAGAATGGCCAATTGGAAACCAACCACGTCTGCTTCCAGTCATGGCCTTCATAGCCCCAACCGTTTTCTTTAGCCGAAGCGATAATGGCGTTATATGGATCATCGGTTTCAAGTACCGGTCCCATGACCGCATTGAAATTGCTCACGAATTCGCCATGTGAACCGCCCGCAAGCACTACGATAAGGAACAGCGAACCCAGCACCGCCACCGTGAATACGATCTTCTGTATCGTCAGATAAAACTTCATACCCGCGGCAAGAATGATCCCGGAAAGCACCAGTATGGCCGATCCAACCAAAAACATCGGCCACGGTGACGTTATCCAATCTGACGCCGCGCGCCATCCCTCGTCACCGGTAAGATAGCCGACCACCGCAAGCGCGGGGGCAATACCGAGAATAATGATCCAATACGCCGCGATCGCACAATAAAACAGCCATGCCACGATTTCGACAAGGCTCACGGTGAGTGCAATAAACGGCGGTAGGATACGTGAGCCGAAAACGTAGATCCCGCCCGAGCGTGGTAACGTCACGGTCCACGTAATCAGACCGAATGCGATGAAACACATTGCCACGCCTGCGATGATGCAGGCGATAATCAGATTACCACCTGGGTAATAGGCAGGCCCATAAAACATCATGGTGCCAACGCCTAAACCAACACTAACAAGCCCAATATTATAGATGAACGTATCGAAGGTTCCGGCTGTTCGAATTAGGCCGGAGGCCTTGCGGAGAAAGATTCTTTGTTCACCACCTGCAGTAGCCATATTCCTTCCTCCTCTTTTGTCTAGCGAGCCATCGCCTGTTTTTCATCCCTGCGTCATTTGAACGCTTCTAACTTCACTCCCCTGCAAAGTAATTAACACGCCCTGCAGAATGCCCTCCGGGTAAACGCTACCCGGATTAACGCATACGGTTTTGCCGATCTTGATATTTCCACGACCCTCGTGGATGTGGCCATGCACGCCAAGCAATGGCTGATGACGTTCAATCGTTTCGTGTACCACGCTGCTACCGCCATGCATGCTCACGGGGTTACCCATCTCAAAGACCACTTTGAGATTTTCATCCAGCTTCGGGCATTGATCGAGCACAGTGCCGTACGGTGGGCAGTGCACGTTGAAAATGCAGTGACTCATGTCATTGACCTGGGGAAGCAATTTCTCGAATCTAGCGTGATACTCCTCTTCGGAATACTCGCGTTCCGTGTCCCAGGGCGTCTTAGTGGAGCCGCCGCAATGCAGAATCTGGTAATCTCCGAGCTCGGTGACTTCCATCTCGTGATACTGAACATGCGGCGAATTGTTCAACACTTCGTCGATCTCGAAGAAATCATCGTTACCGGGTGCGGTTATGAACGAAATGTCTGTTCCGTTTAGTTTTTCGCCGGCATAGTCGCACCACTCCTGTACCCGCTCCGACACTAATTTTTTGAACAGTACCTGCTGGCCGTCGGCATCGTCCTTAAGATCTTGAAACTCCTCCTCGGACATGCGCGCTGGATAAAAGCCCATATTGCCGACCCGTTTTTCGAAGTCTTCCAGTTCCGCCTCACTTTCAAGGGTTACGGGTTCACCCATTTGCACTGCGAGATATTTGCCATCGGATTGCTTGGAAATTGGGATCACAGCTTTACCGGTAAGATCGCCGCCCATGATCAACACGTTAGCACCATAGAATTTGGCACCGTTGATAAATTTCTTGAAACAAACGTTGGAACCGTGTAGATCCGAGGCGAAAAAAATGACAACGCGCTCGCCAGCGCCTGATTTTTTTTGCCAGAACATTGGTCACCTACTCCTAGTATTTTGTCAGATAGTTATCCAATTCCCAGGTCGACACGCTATTGTGATAGTCCCACCACTCTTTGGTTTTCAGATCGATAAACGATTGAGCTAGTTCTTCACCCATAACTCTGGTACCGAGCGGGTCTCGGCCAAACGCCTCGATCGCCTCGAGCAAGGTGCGCGGCAGGAGTTTGACATTTCGAGCCGCGAGCTCCTGATCGCTCAATTCGTACATGTTAACATCGATCGGATCGCCCGGATCAAGATCACGCTCGATGCCGTCGAGGCCAGCCGCAAGCGTCATGGCCGCGCCCAGATAGGGGTTCATGCATGAATCAACAGCGCGGCACTCGATACGGGCCGACGACAGATAGGTCTCGCCTCTCTTTGGTCCACCGCCTTCGATTTCCGGTCGTATTTTAGGTATGCGCAGCATGTGCGTGCGGTTATTGCCGCCATAAGAAATAAAGATAGGCGCCCACGTGTAGCCCGTCATCGAGCCGGTCTTGACCAAGCGTTTGTAGGAGTTCACGGACGGACAAGTGGTGGCAACCACAGCCGCGGCGTGATCCAAGATCCCGGCCAAAAACTGGTACGCGAGCTTGGACGAACCACAGTTGCGCTTATCTGAAGAATCGCCGAACAGATTGTCGCCGGTATCAATTGACTCTATGGACATATTGAAATGGGCACCGCTACCGGTTCGATCCGAGTAAGGCTTGGGCATGAAGGTCGCTTCAAATCCGTGCCTACGGGAAATCTCTTTGGCCATCATACGCCATAGCACGTAGCGGTCAGCCATCGTCATGACATCCGCGTAGGCAAAATCAAACTCAAACTGGCTATTGGCGTCTTCGTGGTCGAACGAATGAACCTCCCAACCAAGTTCATCCATGCATCTAACTATCTCGTCCAACCATTCGAGGTTCTCGAGCAATCCGATTACGTCATAGGCAGACTTGGCCAGGACATCTTGCGGATTGGCGGGCAACACCTGATCACCTTCCCGCCTAACAAGGTAAATCTCGCACTCGATGCCGAGATTGAAACGAAACCCCATGTTCGCCGCCCGTTGTACCTGCTGTTCAAGTATCGTCCGTGAGCACATGGGCCACGGTTCATCGTGATACTTGAGATTACCCGGCGCCCATGCCACCTCGGGACGCCAAGGCAGAATCGTTACCGCACTTAGATCGGGGTGAATGGCGAGTTCATCGTCCTCGGGACCTTGGCCCAATCCCTCGAGCGCGGCGCCGGTGAATAGCTCCGAACCACGCATCATACGATCGAAATGGTGGATCGGGACAGTCTTGGCCTTGGCAATGCCGTGGACATCGACATAAGAGGACAGACAATACTTCACCCCTTTGTCGATCAAGGCCGCCTGCGACAGATATGGCTGACTCTTTGACCCTGTGATGGTCGTGGCAGTACTCGGTTTTGCCATTGGGACTGTGCCTCCCGAGCATCGTTATTGTCAGCTATTTTGCCTGATTTTAATTAATTGTACAATTAAAATTCAGTTATAATCGGCAATCAAATATCCTCGCCTAGTAGCATGGGGTTGATCCCAGGGAGGTCAAATACCAGTCCCGGGCGAGCGCAGGTGATCGGAACCCGCGGTCCTGGGATTTGTCGATTCCGATACGCCGAGATGCTGCCATAGAAGGTCTCTGAGGTCAGCGATGGCTGCGCTAAGGTCGAACTGCGGGCGAATCATTGCCGCTGCCATGATTCCGTCAAGATGGGTCGAAACAAATAGCGCGAGCCGGTCGGCGTCGGCCGGTTTGAAGGTGCCGGCCGCGATACCCCGGCGGATGCTGTCCGAAAGAATACTGCACTCTTCGTCATAGAACTGCTTAATGAGGCAATCGACGGAAGGAAAGTTGATACGCGAACTCGAATAGTCGAGCATGATCTTGACTAATTTGCGAATCGGATCGGACAACTGCAGATTGTTATAAAACCAGTCGTTGATAAGATCGACCGGATCATCATGTTTTTCACGCAGGGTCTTGTAGTTGTCTAGCGCTCGAACGACCGCATTTTCGACGGTGGCGCGAAACAAATCTTCTTTACTTTCGAAGTAATAATAAATCAGGGCGGTATTAACGCCGATAGCATGTGCGATGTCCTTGATAGTAACGGACGCGAAATCACGCTCCGCAAACAAGTCGAGCGCGGCCCACATCAATTCATCGGCACGGGTAAAGTGCTCGTTCGTTTGTTGCTTTCGACCTTGGAGACTTCCTGCAGCCATCGGCACAATTCGCTAAATTACTCGCGAGTAAACGCTATGACCATACACCCGCAATGCACGCAACTGCAACATCAGCGCCACCCCAACCGACYGAACTGGGTCGGCATGAGTTACCCCTGGCCGCTCGCCTTGCCTGCCCGATCTGCGGCCSGCAAACTAGNATCACCACACTTCCATTAGRGGGRCGNTTATGACCCAGCCGAAKCGAGAAGAAGCCAACAAAGCTGCCTTTGARCGGCTGTGTACGTCCGATCCSGTRGTCAAGRAYGTAGTGCCGGCCATTGACGTACTCCCGGGGATGACGCGTGAGACCATACTCACATCTGGCCCACCCATGGCGTGGTCCGATTACACCGGTGGCCAACGTGACGCAATACTCGGCGGTGCCTTGTTCGAAGGACTCGCGGCCAACCGCGAGGAGGCCGAACACAAACTGGCAACAGAGGAGATCCAGGTAGATGGTTGCCATGACTATGGGGCGGTGGGTTCGCTGGCCGGTATCTATACCGCATCCATGCCTGTATTCGTGGTTGAAAACACCACTTACAGTAATATCGGCTACTGCAACATCTATGAGGG
>LXTK01000163.1 GCA_001643475.1 Proteobacteria bacterium SPGG2
AATAAAATCTGCCGTCAATCCACTGCGCTCAACCAATGTATCAATCGTCGCCGGATCATACCCGAGATGATCTAGCAGTTCTCTCATCTTCGGATTCTGAATCTCCGAATGTTGATCCTGCCTTTTCGCTACCGGCTGTTGTGTGAGCGGCGTAAGTGCACTGATCTCTTCAATCACATCTTGTGCTGTCTCTACAAGTTTAGCGCCTTGCCGAATAAGTGAATGGCACCCGCGAGCTTGGGGTGCGTGAATCGAGCCCGGCACCGCGAACACCTCGCGACCCTGCTCAGCCGCACAGCGGGCTGTAATCAACGAACCACTACGAATCGTCGCTTCAACCACCAGTGTTCCTAGACCAAGACCACTTATGATGCGATTACGTCTCGGGAAATGTTCCGCTTTAGGTGGTGTACCTAGTTCGAACTCCGAAATAAGCGCCCCGTTCTCAACGATCCGCCTCGCCAATTCACGGTGGCGGGCGGGATAAACTTGATCAACGCCACTCCCTAAAACGGCAATGGTACGACCGCCGGCTTCAAGTGCACCCTCGTGGGCAGCGCCGTCTACGCCTAGCGCCAGACCGCTGGTAACCGTGAGCCCACTATGGCTAAGGGCGCGTGCAAACGAAGCAGCATTTTCGAGCCCACTGGGGGTAGGGTTGCGGCTACCCACGATCGCCAGCTGCGGCGTGACCAGCTGCTCGCGATCACCGACGACAAACAAGATCACGGGTGGTCGGGCAATCTCGCGTAGTAGCTGCGGATAATCCGAATCGTGAAAAGTGACCAGATGGTGGTTGGCTTGCTGCAGCCAGTCTAGGGTGGACTCCAAGGCGCTGGTGGTAGCCCCTCTCAGGATCGCATCAACGACTGGCGCTTGATCACCGGTGAGCACGGAGTGTAACTCTGATCGCGAGGCCAAGAACACGGCCTGCACGCTCTCAAAGTGCTGAAACAAGGCGTCTAAAGAGGTCGCACTGAGGCCGGCGACACGTTGCAACGCCAACCAGCAGCGCAATGCGTCCGGGTTCAAATTCTCGTTCTTGGTGTCAGACGACCCAATGGGTCGGAATGTCAAATAATGCCTTAAGGCGTTTCCACGGCATCCAGAATATGGACCGGTTGGCTAGCGTTCATTATTAGCCCATAGCTGAGCTTTTCATACGGTCGGAATATCATCATTAGGCCAGATTCTTCATCCGGAAGCGCATACTTTTTTCGCGTCACCGGATCTTTGCGCTTGCCGACGTGGCGCATGATGCGCAACACATGACCCTCTTCAATGCCATCTCGGCGACCAAGATTCACGCTCACGATGGTGAACGGGCCGACCTCGGACACGGCGTTGAGCGCCGTTACGATGCGCCCCCTGAGGTCGGTCTTCGGCACATGTGGAAAATAGTAAGGCAGCGGCGCTTTGAGTGGTGCCACCAATAGGTGGTCGCGCGGAAGAATCTCTTGCTTTACCTTGGTGACCACGAATTTAGCGGGGTCACCGGCTTTGAGCAGTTTCGCGTCGCCGAGATAGATGGCCTCATAGCCCAGCAACTTCTTGGTGTCAGGGTCTTTGATCTTCTTGCCCTTGCGATAGAGCATATAGAACTCGGCATCGGGATTTTCGGGCAACCCGCGGGCATAAAATTCGTCGTGATCCCCGAGCGCAATACGATCGTCCAAACCAATGGTGACATAGCCGGATTTTTCCAGCTGATCGTCATCGACAAACAGCGGTCGGCTCAAGAAGGGCAAAATGATCTCGGGAGATAGGGTAGGAATAGGCTGAGCCAAAGGTCTGCTCAGCACCCTAGGCGAGAGTCTGACAACCCTACCGTTCGGCGCCCCTGCAACCCCTTCAAGCACCTCTGATATGGGTAGATCCTGGTCGACCAATGGTACTTCGCCTGGTACTTCGCCTGGTACTTCGCCCGGCTGCACTGGCATCGGCTGACCACCTCGGACCACGGTGAGCTCGGGCTGCCCATCTACGAAACGCAGCACGATTACATCGCCCGGGTAAATAAGGTGTGGATTAGCAATCTGCTCGTTGATCTTCCAGATCCGCGGCCAGTGCCAAGGCGTTCGCAAAAAGCGGGTCGAAATATCCCAGAGGGTGTCCCCGTTTACGACCGTATAACGGGTGGGATAATCGGGCTGCAGCTGAACGATATCGCCGGACTCGATGACCTTAACCTGCTCATTCTGGCCTGAGCTCGTCGCCGGCAACGCGACCACAGCGGCCACGACCAGGCTAAAGAGCGGGTTCCGAAGTGCTGACATATTATTTATATTTGGAGTAGGTCCCTTCGCCGCTGAGTGTAGTCCATAATTTCGGCGTTAGCCAACAGCTATATATAGAAAATCGTGTTTTTATTCAATAGTATCTGGATCGGACGTAAACCACTTTCATAAGAACTGAAACCAAAGCAATCAAATACCAGTCTAACGGGCTCAACTATGGCGATACGCAAGATTCTTCACTATCCAGACCCCCGGCTACGCCGAAAGGCATTACCGGTAGACACCGTCGACGGTGAGATACGGACGCTGATCGATGAGTTGGCGGAAACCATGTATCAAGCCCCTGGTATGGGCCTGGCCGCACCCCAAATCGACGTTAGCAAACGCGTATTCGTCATCGACATCTCCGAGGCAAGAAATGACCTACGAGTGTTGGTCAACCCCGAGCTCTTGACCCAGAAGGGTGAGCAAACAATGGAAGAGGGTTGCTTATCGGTGCCCGGCGTTTACGAGGAGGTGACTCGGGCCGAAAAAGTCACGGTGCGGGCCCTGGGCGGTGATGGCAAACCGTTCGAGCTAGAAGCCGATGGGCTGCTGGCTACCTGCGTGCAGCATGAAATCGACCACCTGGATGGCAAGCTGTTCGTGGATTATCTCTCTCGCCTGAAGCAACAAAGGGTCCGCAAGAAACTCGCGAAACAACAGCGATTGGTGATGTAGGACCACCTGCCAGACCTTGAACATTGTTTTCGCTGGGACTCCCGACTTTGCTGTGCCGGTGCTACGGGCGCTGGCCGAGGACAACCAATACCGTATTTTAGCCGTATACACACAGCCGGATCGCCGTGCTGGGCGTGGCCAGCGACTACAGGCCAGCGCCGCCAAACAAGTCGCGAGCGAGCTTGGGCTCACGGTTCAACAACCCTTCAAGCTCGACGACCACGCGGTCTCCGAGCTGCAGGCGTTGCAACCAGATGTCATCGTCGTCGTGGCCTACGGCCTCATCCTGCCGAAAGCAGTGCTTGAGCTATCCCCGTATGGTTGCGTCAATGTCCATGCCTCACTGTTACCCCGCTGGCGCGGCGCCGCTCCCGTCGCCCGGGCCATCGAAGCGGGCGACAGCACCACCGGCGTAACCATCATGCAAATGGATGAGGGATTGGATACGGGGCCAATTCTCGATCAGAGCTCGTTGCCCATCGGTGACACCGACACATCACAAACGCTGCATGACCGCCTCGCCGAACTAGGCGCCGAGCGAATGTTGGATACACTCGAGAGGTTGGCGGCTGGCAACATCACAGCTCATCCGCAGGATGAAACCCTTGCGAGTTATGCGCGTAAGTTGAAGAAGCAAGAGGCGATGCTGAATTGGGCTGAGCCAGCGAGTCGACTAGATCGCAAGATTCGCGCCTTTAATCCGCGACCAGTCGCCCATACTCGGTTTCGGCAGCGTGGTCTACGAGTATGGGAGGCGCGGCCGCGCGAATGGGATCATGCGTCACCGTCGGCAGTGCCGGGCGAAGTGGTGGCAATCGATCGCGATGGGATACATGTGCTATCGGGTAACGGCGTTTTGTCGCTCCGTCAGCTGCAACTCGAGGGCGGTAAGCCAATCAGCGCTGAGGCCTTTATTAACGGTCACGCACTGGCCCCCGGGGAACGCCTAGGATAATGCTAATCGCCCACGGGTGGTTGCGTTGAGTAGATCCACGGCCATACGTGTAACAGTAGCTCGACTGGTAAGTGCGGTCATCCATGACAATGAGTCGCTTGATACCGCCCTGCGGCAGGCGCTACTGTCACAACAAAAAGGATCTGCACGCGATGACGCGGCCCTTATTCAGGAAATGGCCTACGGCACCCTGCGTTGGTCGCCACAGCTTGAAGCAGTAGCAGGTGAGTTGCTCGAACGACCCTTGAAGCCGAAAGACCACGACGTCCATGTGCTATTACTGGTCGGGCTCTATCAACTCATGCACATGCGGCTAAAACCCTATGCGGCCGTCACAGAAACAGTGGCCGCCGCTGAAGGCTTGGGCAAACCGTGGTGCAAAGGCCTGATAAACGCCTGCTTGCGCGCCTTCTTACGCGATCGCGAGAGCTTGCTCAACAAACTCGAACACCACCCGGCAAGTGCCACTAACCACCCGCTGTGGTTACTGACACAGATTCAACAGGCCTGGCCTGAACATTGGCAAGCGATCGTGAATGCCAACAATGAGCGCCCGCCCATGACATTGCGGGTGAACCTGCTGCGCAATTCTCGCGAGGCTTATCTACGAACACTGCACGACGCCTCACTATCCGCAACTGTAGTCGAACAAACCGACTGTGGTCTCACCCTCGACCAACCGGTACCAGTCACGGTCCTACCGCAATTCGCGCAAGGCAGCGTATCGGTTCAAGACGCCGGCGCCCAGCTTGCAGCCCCGCTGCTCCAACTCAAACCAAGTCAGCGTGCGCTCGATGCCTGTGCGGCACCGGGTGGCAAGCTGTGCCATATGCTAGAGCGTTGCCCCAGGACCGACATTGTCGCGTTGGAAAAAGATCCGGCACGAATTGCTTTGATTGAGGAGAACCTAGCCCGATTGCAGTTACACGCCACAGTTGTTGTCGGTGATGCCGCCAACCCTAACAGCTGGTGGGACGACCAACAATTCGATTGCATTCTCGCCGATGTCCCTTGCTCGACAACGGGGGTTGTGCGGCGACATCCCGATATTAAGGTGCGCCGTAACACAGATGATCTGCGTAGGCTAACCGCCATCCAATCCAACATCATTGAGGGCCTGTGGCCCTTGGTGCGCAGCGGCGGTAAGCTCTTATACGTGACCTGCTCGATCCTCGCAGCGGAGAATGAAGGCCAAATGAGCACTTTTCTGGCCCGTCACGCCGATGCCGCAACCGTTGCCTTATCGCTACCGGTTGGTATTCCAAGGAAACTCGGCATCCAGCTGCTACCGGGACAACAGGGTATGGATGGGTTTTATTATGCGTGCCTACAGAAGAAGTAATTGGCTCACAGCCGCGACGTTAATCGCCGCCCTAAGCGCCTCGGTAGCCGATGCTGAGTTTACGGTGACAAACGTCGAACCACGCCTGGCGGCCGAAGCGCTTGTGCTCTCTGGTGCGCTCGATTTAGGGTTATCTGCCAAGGTAGAGGAGGCCCTGAGCAAGGGTATACCCATGGATGTGATAATCGACATCAGCCTCTACCGGGAGCGGCCTGTGATGTGGGACGCGCGTATTCAGACGTGGGTGTTGCGACGCCGGATCAGTTACCATGCGTTATCGCGCCAATATCTGTTGATGGGGCATAGGCCGGACGCGGCCGCGGTTGAGAGCTTCGTGTCCTTGCAGTTGGCGCTTACAAGCATGGGTTCGCTTGATGAACTGAGTTTTCCCCTTAGCCGGGAGCTCGATAGCGATTCCAATTATTATGTGGAAGTACGTGCAAGCCTTGATATTGAATCACTGCCGGCGCCGCTACGCCCAGTGGCCTATACATCACTGGCTTGGCACTTGAGCAGCGGGTGGACGGAATGGCACGTACAACGTTAATCCGCTATGCCACCGGTGTAGTTCCGCTTGCGGTTCTTTCAGTATTATTGATGGTCGCGCTTTTCATGATGAACGCGGCGACCCAGAATTCAGAGCTATTCGGGCGTTTGTACTCTTTGCTGCTGGTCATCAATATCGCCGGCATCATTCTGCTCTTAACCCTTATCCTCATAAACCTATATCGGCTAGCGGTGCAGTTTCGCACGCGCGTCATGGGTTCGCGTTTGACGCTGCGCCTATTTGGCATGTTCGTATTGCTCGCTGTGATCCCCGTATCGGTGGTGCTGTTCTTCTCTTTACAGGCGGTAAACAAGGGCATCGATAGTTGGTTCGACGTGAGTACCGAAAAGGCCCTAGATGATGCGCTGCTCTTGGGCCGCACCGCGCTCGATGCCATAAGACAGGATTTGGTAAAGACCGGCCAGGATACGGCACTGGAACTTGAAGACACACCGGTCAAGTTGGTGTTGCCCGCCCTCGACTTCTTGCGCGAGAAGCACGATGTGGCAGAGCTGACCTTGTTCTCGCAAAACGGTGAGATTATTGCCGCGAGCGGTCAGGCGGGGCCAAGTACCGGCACGCTGCTCCCTGACCGACCCAACGAAACCATTCTGTCTCGAGTTCGACAGGGTCAAGTCTATGCCAATCTCGATCCCATCTCGGCTGGGGATCTTCAACTGCGGGTGGTAGTACCCGTCTATTCCCGTGAAATCGGAGCACCGATTCGCATTTTACAACTCTTGCAGCCACTTCCTATACGCTACGCCAAACTTGGCCAGAGCGTGCAGGCAGCGTTTGCTGAATACGAGAAATTGGTTTATCTGCGCGGTCCCCTGAAATTCGGTTTTACCTTGACACTCAGTCTGGTAGCGCTACTAACCGTCTTGATATCGATATGGGCAGCCATCTTCTCAGCCCGCCACCTAGTAGCGCCAATTCGTGATCTCGCCGCTGGTACGCACGCCGTCGCACAGGGTGACTATAGCCAGCAATTGCCGGTGCAAAGCCGAGACGAGTTTGGCGTACTGGTGCAGTCGTTTAACGACATGACACGAAAGATCCACAATGCCCAGGGCCAAATAAAGCGCAGCCAGGCGGAAGCGGAAATGCAGCGTACTTACCTGGAGACGGTGTTGACACACCTTTCCTCCGGGGTTTTATCGTTTGATCGGCGTAACTGCCTGCGCACCCACAATGCAGCGGCGGCGCAGATCCTGCGCATGGATTTGGGACCCGTCGAGGGAAAATCGCTGCTCTGGCTTTGGAAGTCCCAGCCGCAGATTGCAGATTTCTGTCATGCAATCCGCGATGCTAGCGAGAAAGGTCGGGCTGAGTGGCAAACAGAAGTAACCTCGGCCGGGCAATCGGGCAAGCGAACGCTGATACTACGCGGCACGACGCTGCCCCGGATCGGACGAAGAAAGGGTGGTTATGTCGTCGTATTCGATGATGTCACCGCCTTGATGCAAGCCGAGCGCGACGCCGCCTGGCGCGAGGTCGCACGACGACTCGCGCATGAGATCAAAAATCCGCTTACCCCTATCCAACTGTCGGCAGAGCGTATCCGACGAAAATGCATGAGTGGCCTCGCACACGCGGAACAAATGACCATGGATCGGGCCACCCGCACCATCGTCGAGCAGGTAGAAGCACTGAAGTCCATGATCAATGCCTTCTCCGACTATGCCCGGCCGGCGCAGATGCAGACACAACCCATGGACCTCAATGACTTGATTCGCGATGTGGTAGAACTTTACGGGGGCCGCACATCAAAACGCCCAACGGGGTCCATCGACCGCAATGACTCCACCCCGACCCAACCACCGGCTGTTAAGCTCAGCCTCGACCCAGACTTGCCCAACATCACTGCCGATCCGGGACGCTGGCGGCAGGTGTTGCATAACCTGCTGTTGAACGCTCGGGACGCACTGGCAAGTAATGAAAAACCTTTAATTTGTATCAATACTCGTCTAGTAGAATACGCAAGAGAAAGCTTTGTGGAATTGGTTATTGAAGATAATGGCCCTGGTTTCCCAGAAAGCCTAATGGACCAGATGTTCGAGCCCTACGTCACGACCAGTGACAAGGGCACTGGTCTTGGGCTTGCCATTGTCAAAAAAATAGTCGAGGAGCACAGTGGTACATTGTTCGCGGAGAACCTTGTCGATGGCGGTGCGCGCATCACGATTCGCGTACCCGTTGGTGAAACTGCTTCACTGCATAACGGCGGCTTTAGTCGACCAACTAGTGATTTTAAAGAGAAACGGGCATGACGGCTGAATGCATCCTTGTGGTTGATGACGAGCCCGATATTCGCCGGCTCGTACAAGAGATTCTAGAAGACGAACAATATCAGGTCGTCACTGCCCAAAATGCGGCGGCGGCCCGTGAGGCCTACTCCGACCTAAATCCTGATCTCGTATTGCTAGACATCTGGATGCCGGATACGGATGGCATATCGTTGCTCAAGGAATGGTCACAAACCGGCAAGCCACATGTGCCTATTGTCATGATGTCTGGGCACGGTACGGTTGATACGGCGGTTGAGGCCACGCGCTTCGGAGCTTGCGACTTCATCGAGAAGCCGCTGTCGATTGGCAAACTATTGGTAACGGTTGAGCGAGCTCTGCAAAATGCCCGGCACACAGATGAGATCAGCGATCCACAACGTCGGACACAATCAGTCTCGACCTTGGTCGGGCACAGCGCCATCATGCAACGACTGCGCGAGGACGTAGAGCGGGTTGCAAAAACGGATAGCTGGGTGCTTATCACCGGTGAACCAGGTAGCGGCAAAGCGGTGGCCAGCCGCTACCTTCATGCGCAAAGTGAACGTGCGAATCAGCCATTTGTCGAAATTGCTCTGTCAGTGGTTCCAGCGAAAAACGTCGCGGCAGTGCTCTTCGGTCGTGAAATCCAAGGCGGCATTACAGCTGGCAGTTTTGAGCAGGCGGCTGGCGGCACATTGGTACTGTATGAGGTTGGCGAACTAGATGCTGCAACTCAGTCACAGTTGGTCAGAGTCTTGGCGGAGCAAAAGTTTGTGCGCGCCGGCGGCACACGGTCACTCGATATGAACGTGCGTGTGATCGCCAGCAGCAGCCAGAATCTTAAGAAAAAGGTCGGCGATGGCAGTTTCCGTGAAGATCTGTACTACCGGCTAAACGTTGTACCGATACATATGCCACCGCTAAGAGAGCATCGTGAAGACGTACCCGAACTCATTAACTTTTATCGCGATTGGATGGTAGAACAAGAACGATTGCCGTTCCGTAAGTTCTCGACGCCAGCAGCCAATCAGCTACGAAACTATTCTTGGCCAGGGAACGTGCGTGAGCTTAGAAACATGGTGCAGCGATTACTGGTTCTCAATCGTGACGTGGAGATTGGCGAACCGGAGGTTGAGCGTGCGCTTAGCAATCACGGTGCAAGCAACGAAGAAATCTCCGAGTCGGCTTTTGATCTCCCACTTCGCGCCGCCCGAGATCAGTTTGAAAAGGCTTATCTCGAGTACCATTTAAAGCGCACACGTGGAAATGTAAGTGAATTGGCGGCCCTAGCAGATATGGAGCGCACTCACCTTTACCGTAAACTGAAGAGTCTCGGGATTGATCCCAAATCATCACGACAAAAATAGCTCTGAGTTACCAAGAATAAAAACATGAAGATTATCATTCTCGGTGGTGGTCAAGTCGGCCTGTCGGTCGCCGAAAATCTTGTAACGGAAGACAACGACATCACCATCGTGGATACCGATGCGAATCGGTTACAGGAAATTCAGGACCGACTGGATCTGCGCACGGTGGTGGGATATGCATCACACCCGGAGGCCTTGCGCCAAGCGGGGGCGGAGGACGCCGACATGATTTTGGCAGTTACCGGCAGCGATGAAGCAAATATGACCGCTTGCCAGATCGCATATACTTTGTTTCACACGCCGACCAAGATTGCCCGCATCCGTTCTGCTGCGTTTCTCTCGCATCCAGAGATTTTTGCCCAGGAGGCGATACCCGTTGATGTCATTATCAGCCCAGAGCAGATTGTCGCCAGCCATATTCAGCGACTAATTGAGTATCCAAGTGCCTTGCAGGTTCTGGACTTTGCCGACGGACTGGTCGAACTGGTCGCAGTGAAGGCGTTTTACGGTGGTCCCATGGTCGGGCACGAGTTGCGTACGATGCGCGATCATCTCCCTGGCATCGAAGCGCGCGTCGCCGCCATCTATCGTGGTGATCGCTCGATCGTTCCAGACGGCGACACGGTTATCGAACCCGATGATGAAGTCTTCTTCCTCGCCGCCAGGAAACACATCCGTGCTGTGATGAGCGAGATGCGCAAGCTCGATAAACGCGTCAAGCGAATTATGATCGCCGGCGCTGGCAACATCGGGCGTCGTTTGGCTTCCTCGCTTGAGCGAGGAAGCTACTTGACGAAAATCATCGAGTTAGACCCGGCCCACGCACGCAGTGTGGCCGAGGAACTCAACAAGACTATTGTGTTGCTAGGCAACGCCGCCGACGAGGATCTCCTCCTCAGAGAGGGCGTAGAAGACACGGACATATTCTGCGCGATTACCAACGATGACGAGGCCAACATATTATCAGCCATGCTCGCGAAACGCCTGGGTGCGCGTAAGGTTATGTCACTAATAAAGAGTCCGGCCTATGTCGATTTGGTCGAGAGCGGTGCCAATATCGATATCGCCGTTTCCCCACAGCAGGCCATCATCGGCAGCCTCTTAGCCCATGTGCGGCGCGGCGACGTAGTCGCGGTGCATTCGCTACGCCGAGGTGCGGCCGAAGCAATAGAGGCGATTGCCCATGGAGACACTTCTTCGTCGCGCGTGGTTGGGCACGCCATCGGTGATATCAAGTTGCCACGCGGCACAACGATTGGCGCACTGGTACGTAAGAAAAAAGTAATCATTTGCCACCACAATACGGTCATCGAACCGAATGACCACGTAATCATGTTTCTGATAGACAAGAAGCATATCTCGCAAGTGGAACGCTTGTTCCAAGTCGATTATAGGTTCGTCTGACGACGTGCATTTCCTCACCATTCAGCGCGTCATGGGGCGGTTGCTGATTTTCTTCAGCAGCACCCTGTTACCGCCCATAGCGGTTTCGCTGTACTACGAAGATGGCGCCAGCCTCGCCTTCGTTATCGCCTTTGGTATCACCTTGACAACTGGATTGGTGCTGTGGATGCCGGTCGGCGCTAAAAGCAGGGAGGTGCGTGTGCGTGACGGATTCGTCATCGTCACCTTGTTCTGGGTGTTACTCGCACTGTTCGGTGCGTTGCCATTTGCCCTGGCTGACAAACCCGAAATGACGTTTACCCACGCGTTTTTCGAATCCGTCTCAGGCCTTACAACAACCGGGGCGACAGTATTGACTGGGCTTGATGACTTACCGAAATCAATCCTTTACTACCGGCAACAACTTCAGTGGTTTGGTGGCATGGGGATTATTGTGTTGGCAGTGGCGGTCATGCCCATGTTAGGAGTCGGTGGGATGCAGTTGTACCGGGCCGAGACACCAGGACCTATCAAGGACAACAAGCTCACGCCGCGCATTACAGAAACTGCTAAGGCACTCTGGTACATTTATTTGGGTCTCACCGTGGCGTGCGCATCTGCCTATTGGCTTGCGGGCATGAGCCTATTCGATGCGATCTCCCACAGTTTTTCGACGATCGCCATCGGTGGTTTCTCAACCCACGACCTAAGCTTTGGTTACTTTGATAATCCTGCCATCGACAGCGTAGGAATCGTCTTCATGTTATTGGCAGGTATTAACTTCGCGCTGCATTTTCATTCGTGGCACGGGCGAAGCGTTAAACCCTACTTCTTTGACGCCGAAGTGCGCGTTTATGTGTACATGCTACTCGTGGTGGCGACTATCAGTGCCGGTGTCTTGATCTTCAATCAGACTTATGACGATTGGGTGCTTGCAGTGCGGCACGGTATATTCCAGTCAGTATCCATTGCCACCACTACCGGTTTCGCTACCACTGGGTTTCATTGGTGGCCACTGTTCTTGCCCGTTTTTTTGATCACGGCCAGTTTTGTTGGTGGTTGTGCAGGATCTACGGCTGGCGGTATGAAGGTCATTCGCGCAGTGTTGCTATACAAACAAGGATTGCGTGAAATCTTCCGTCTCATACACCCCGATGCAGTGATGCTGATTAAGGTAGGCGGCAAACCTATGGCCGATCGAATTATCAGCGCGGTGTGGGGATTCTTTGTACTCTATGTAGTTAGCTTCGGCGTACTAGCACTGGTAATGACGGGTACGGGAGCCGACCTGGTAACTGCTTTTTCTTCCGTCGCTGCCTGTTTGAATAATCTCGGTCCTGGGCTCGGTGCAGTAAGCGCCAACTATACGGAGGTGTCTTCAGCCGGAAAATGGGTGCTGTGCTTCGCCATGTTGCTGGGACGGTTAGAACTGTTCACGCTGTTGGTGTTGTTAACACCAAGCTTTTGGCGTGCTTAAACATGGCCCTGATCGATAATCTTGAAACCATGTTACGCCGTGGCCAAGACAACGCCTTGGTACGCTATGGTCTGGGAAACGAATATTTAAAGCTAAAGGAGTTTGATAAGGCCGTCGAACACCTAGCGAAGGCAGTGAAGTTTGATCACGGTTATTCGGCCGCGTGGAAGTCACTAGGCAAAGCGCTTGCCTCAGCGGGGAGAAATCCGGAAGCGATTGAGGCGTACGAAACTGGGGTCGAGGTAGCCGAGAAAAAGGGAGACGTGCAAGCGGTTAAGGAGATGCGGGTATTTTTGAGGAGACTTCAGAAATAATCTTACCCCTATTCATTGTGTCGGCCGCTCCTCGGCCGCTGTTCCGGCAACTGCTCCTCGACCGCTGTTCCTGACGCGGTTCTACCTCCTCCATCCATGGAGTCGTGCGTTGCCCTAACTTCCTGCATCTGACCGCCAGGGACGGTGGAAATGCAGAAGGATTGTTGGGAACAATCCCTGCCTTGCAGGTCGCCTGACGCGGTTCTACCTCCTCCATCCATGGAGTCGTGCGCATCTGACCGCCAGGGATGATGGAAATGCAAAGGGTTGTTGGGAACAATCTTTGCCCTGTCGGTTGCCCGTACGCGGGTGACTTTTGTGTCGGAGCCCGTGTGAAAGCTCAAATCCATTTTTCCAGGTGGGAGTTCACTATCACTGCTTGGTCGTGGCTCAGTTTGAATCCACGCCCTCTTGATATGACCCCGTAATGGTGCCA
>LXTK01000250.1 GCA_001643475.1 Proteobacteria bacterium SPGG2
GAAGGCAAGAAGCGCATGAAACAACTCGGGTCGGTAAAAATCCCGCAAGAGGCATTCTTGGCGGTGTTGAGGGTTGGGAACAAGTAGCCATGGATTTTTCCCTTGTGATGCTCATCGCCCTCTTTGGGACGGGGTGTATTTGGCTGCTAGATCGCGTACTCGGGATACCAGCGCGCAACCGTAAGGCGGAAGGTATAGTACGGGCCGGCGGATCTAATGAGGCGGTCGAAAGATCACTCAAAGAACCTGTCTACGTTGAGTACGCACGGGCATTCTTTCCGGTCATCCTCGTGGTTTTCTTGCTGCGATCGTTCTTGGTAGAGCCATTTCGGATCCCATCCGGGTCGATGTTACCCAGTTTATTGGTCGGCGACTTCATTTTGGTAAACAAATTTTCGTATGGCATTAGGATTCCAGTGATAAATAGGAAGATTTTGGATTTTGGCGCCCCTAGTCTCGGCGATGTCGCCGTCTTCCGTTTTCCCGGGGATACATCTATAAATTATATTAAGCGGATCGTAGGATTGCCGGGTGATCGCGTTATCTACAAGGACAAGAAGCTGTATATAAATGGCCAATTAATGGCCCAGCGCGACCTCCGCCCCTACGTCTTAGTGGAGTCTCCGCATCGGATGACGGCGGCCAAACAGCTTACCGAGGATCTTGGCGATATGAGCCACGGGATTCTGGCAACCGCCAGGGCTGACCCTGGGACTATGGAGTTTTTGGTCCCCGACGATGAGTATCTTGTTATGGGCGACAATCGCGATCGCAGCAATGATAGTCGGTATTGGGGATACGTACCGGATCAGAACTTGGTCGGCAAAGCCTTTCTTGTGTGGTTCAGCTTGGACTCAACTGGAAATCGGAGGTGGTGGGACCGGATCATATGGAGTCGTATTGGCGATTCGATACAGTGAATTAATCAAGAGGATATATTTATGAATCTTAAATCGCGCCAGAGAGGAGTGACAATGTGGGGTATGTTGATGATCTCCCTGATGGTGGTTTTCTTTGCCCTGTTATTGTTTAAGCTCATTCCACCATACCTACAAGATCTTAAAGTAAAGACAGCACTGGACAGCATTGAGCAGCAGGCGGGTAGTAGCGGCATGAGCAACTCAGAGATTATCGTAGCCTTGCGTAAGCGGTTTGATATTGACGATATTGAGCACATAGATCTGTCTGATGTAACGATAGAGCGACGGGGGGTTTTCAAGGTCATTAATATTGAGTATGAAGCGGTAGTCCATCTTGTTCTCAACATATCGGCATTGATGGAGTTTAATCACTCCGCAGAAATTCCTGCGGCCCAGTAATCGAGACTCGATTTGCCACTGGACTACCAGTTTGAAGACGAGACTTTACTGCAGCGTGCACTTACGCACCGCAGTAAAAGCGCTGATAACTACGAAAGGCTTGAGTTTCTAGGGGATAGCGTCCTCAACTTCTCGATATCCGCCGAGCTCTACGGCCGTTACCCTAATGTCGCCGAGGGTGAACTAACGCGGTTGCGCGCAAACCTAGTAAAGAAAGAAACGCTTGCGTTGCTAGCCCGCGAAATGGGCTTGGGTGACTTTCTCAGCCTTGGCAGTGGTGAGCTGAAAAGCGGTGGTTTCGACCGTGACTCCATTTTGGCTGACGCGCTTGAAGCCGTGTTTGGCGCTGTCTTTATGGATGGCGGCATTGAAAAGGCGCGTGTTCTTATTGTCGGTGTTTACCGTGATTTTCTCGAAAAGGTGACACCAGACACGCTGCAGAAAGATCCTAAGACTCAGCTTCAGGAGCATCTACAAAAGCAATCGTTTGCCCCTCCGGTGTACAACGTTATTGAGATCACCGGTCAGGCACATGACCAAAGCTTTCGAGTGGAATGCGTCGTACCTGGCCTTTCGGAATCGGTGCAAGGTACCGGCAGGAGTCGTCGAAACGCTGAGCAAGACGCGGCCGCTGTCGCACTAAGGCTCCTGGTAAATCAAACTGGTGCCTGAAAATCTCCGCTGTGGGATGGTGACGGTCGCGGGTCGCGCCAATGTTGGAAAGTCCACATTGGTGAATCGGCTTGTAGGACACAAGGTCAGTATTACGTCACCGCTTCCCCAAACAACGCGCAGTCGAGTTATGGGTATCAAGAACAAAGGCGATGCCCAAATCGTGTATATCGATACTCCCGGTCTGCACGTAGACGCCAAGAGAACTATAGATCGCTACATGAATCGTGCCGCACGTGGTAGCCTCGAGGGGGTAGATTGCGTTATCTTGGTGATTTCTGCTCCTGGATGGGTTGCTCAAGACCAACAAATTTTCGATCTGGTGCAGGACCAGAGTTGTCCGGTGATTCTTGGTATTAATAAGATCGATACTATGAAGGATCGTCAACAGCTACTCCCGCTTATCGAACAGTCCTCAGGGAAAATGCCGTTTGCAGAAATCGTTCCTGTGTCCGCATTGACCGGCGAGAATGTTGTCGATCTGGAAAAAAGTGTACTCGGCTACCTACCTGAGCAGCCTCCTTTGTTTCCAGCGGATCAGATAACTGATCGCAGCGATAAGTTTGTTGCAGCAGAGTTCGTGCGTGAGCAGGTGTTTAGACATACTCGCCAGGAGGTACCGTATGCGGTAGCCGTCAGTGTTGAGCAATTCGAGCAGACACCGAAATTACTGCGCATTGGCGCCGTTGTGTGGGTGGAGAAGGAGAGCCAGAAGGGCATAATAATCGGCCGGGCAGGCGATCGCCTAAAGAAAATGGGCAGGCTTGCCCGTGAGCGTATGGAGGGTTACTTCGAATCTAAGGTGCATCTCGAATTGTGGGTGAAAGTACGAGAGGGTTGGGCGGATAGTGAAGTGCTGCTGCGAAGCATTGAGTATGGAGATGAGTGAAGGATATATAGGGTATGCGTGTTAGCGAGCAGCTAGCGTATGTACTGCATCACTATAGCTATAGAGAAACCAGCCTACTGTTGGAGATATTTGCTCGCGATTATGGACGACTAGGTATCTTGGCCAAGGGTGCGCGGCGCGCCCGCCCCCGAGCTCGAATGCCGTTGGAGCCTTTTCAGCGACTGCTGATGGGTTGGAGCGGAAAAGGTGACCTGCCAGTGTTGACGGGCGTAGATCTAGACGGTGATCCGATTTTCCTCAGCGGCGAGGCACTCTATTGCGGGTTTTACATGAACGAACTCTTGTTTCGTCTGTTGCACCGACACGACCCACACGAGGCCCTGTTCGCTGCGTATCAATCGTCGCTCCAAGCCTTGCAGGGTGGTGATATAGCCGAGGCCACTCTGCGAATATTCGAGAAGCGGCTATTACAAGAAGTAGGTTATGGGTTAGTGCTTGACACGGAGATTAACAGTGATGTGCCGATAGAGCCCGGACGGATGTATGAATATCTGCCGATGCATGGTCCAGTACGAGCGACTGATAGGAAAGAGATCACGACTGAGCAAAGCGTTAGTATTAGCGGCGACAGTTTGATTGCCTTAGCTCGTGAAACATTAACTGAGCAACGGGCCTTGCGGGAAAGCAAAAGCTTGATGCGCGTTGTACTCGGCCTATATCTCGGCAGTAAGCCGTTAAATAGTCGAAAATTATTCCACGACTTGAAACAGATTCCCATTATAGAAACGGATACGGAAGCGCTGATTGATCCAGCTCGGCGTTAACATTGATCATGTCGCGACGTTACGCCAAGCGAGAGGCACACGCTATCCGGATCCGGTACAGGCGGCAATCGATGCTGAACAGGCCGGTGCGGATGGTATCACCTTGCACTTGCGCGAAGACCGCCGACATATTCAAGAGCGGGACGTTGAGCTCATCAAGCAGTGCTGCAGACGGGATGAATTTGGAGATGGCATCGGTAGAAGAGATGGTCAATTATGCGTTAGACACCAGGCCTGAGCATTGCTGCNTTCGTGCCCGAACGACGGGAAGAACTCACCACCGAGGGTGGTCTGGACGTTGTTACTCGCCAGAAGGAACTTGCGCAGACCTGTGCCCGCCTCAATGATGCGGGCGTCGGAAGTCTCATTGTTTATCGACCCGGATCCAGACGAAGTAGCGGCCGCCGCCGAAAGCGGTGTACCGGTGATTGAAATTCATACGGGTAGTTTTGCCGACGCTGTCGGCGAAGCATCACGCGCAAGCGAGCTGGCGCGGATAAAGGCTGCGGTGAAGCAAGGTTTGGATCTTGGGCTTCGGGTGAATGCCGGCCATGGTCTCAATTACCACAATGTGCAGGATGTAGCTGTGATCCCGGGAATCACCGAATTGAATATCGGCCACGCTATTATCGCCCGCGCTGTGTTTACGGCTCTGCAAGAAGCCGTCCGTGAGATGAAGAGCCTAATGATTGAGACTACACCGGCATGATTTTCGGTATCGGCACCGATATCGTCCACGTAGTACGTATGGAGAAGAGTCTAAAGCGGTTTGGCGAGAAGTTTCCTAAGCGGATTCTCACTGAGAACGAGTTGGCCGACTATCAGAAAGAAAAGAAACGAGCCAACTTTCTAGCCCGTCGATTCGCCGCGAAGGAAGCCACGGTAAAGGCCATGGGGTTGGGGTTCAGTGGTGGCCTGGGTTGGCGACAAATCGGTGTCAATCATGATGACAAGGGTAAGCCACTACTCGAATTCAGTGGCTTTGCATCGGAATTCGTCAGGAATAACGGCATCGTCGAGACCCATGTGAGTCTAGCCGATGAAAACGAGTATGCCGTTGCCGTTGTGGCGTTGTGTACCGGGTAGTTGATCTCGAACTATACGAGCGTCTTTATGATGCGCGCTGGCTCGGCATTATTGTGCTAGTGGCCGGTGCTAGGAGTACCTCAAACTCACGCGCTGGCAGGGGCTTGCTAGTCAAATAACCCTGGTACTCGTCACACTGACTGGCCCGCAATAGATTTAACTGTTCCTGGGTTTCCACCCCCTCTGCGACAACCTTCAAATTCAGGCTGTGCCCAAGCCCGATAATAGTGGCTACAATCGAGGCATCATGGCGGTCAGTGGTAATATCACGCACGAATGACTGATCGATCTTCAGGGTATGGATAGGAAATCGCTTGAGGTAAGTCAATGAGGAGTAACCGGTTCCGAAGTCGTCTATCGCTACCTGCAGTCCCATCCCCTTGAGGTCATTGAGTACCTTGATGGCTGTCTCTGTGTCTTCCATGATCGTACCTTCGGTGATCTCTAGCTCTAGGCCGTCCGGATCGAGCCCAGTTTGGCGCAAGATTCGTTCTATCTTCCGTGCAAGTTCTTGGTCTGAGAACTGGCGGGCAGCCAGATTGACAGCGACCCTAATCGGCGCAAGACCTGCGTTACGCCAGGCCTTGTTTTGAGCACAGGCTGTCTTCAAAACCCACTCGCCGATCGACACGATCAGGCCCGTCTGTTCTGCAAGTGGGATAAACTCGGCGGGCTGTATGAGTCCCTTGCTTGGGTGCCACCAGCGCAACAAGGCCTCCGCGCCTACGATCTGCCCGCTGGAGATCTCTACTTGTGGATGGTAGTACAGTTCGAACTGATCCTGGCTGAGCGCGTGGCGTAGGCTGTTTTCCATATCCAAACGTTCGATCGCAGCCGCGTTCAGCTCCCGGGAATAGAACTGGTAGTTACCTCTACCCTTGGACTTGGCGTGGTACATAGCGGAATCCGCGTTCTTGAGTAACTCATCGTAGTCATCCGCGTCCCGTGGGCATAGTGCAATGCCGATACTGACGGTGGTGCTTACCTCATGCCCATGGAGCATAAATGGCTCCGCAATAACCGCAAGGATCTTGTCCGCAATTAGCGTGATATCGGATGTCACATCTTGGTCGGCCGCGATATCGGGGATGATGATCGTAAATTCATCACCACCAGGTCGGGCTACCGTATCAATCGCGCGCACACATTGGGTCAAGCGATGGGTTATTTCTCTCAAGAAAAGGTCACCGGCGGCATGGCCTAGCGAATCGTTGATCGACTTAAAACGGTCAAGGTCGAGGAACAACACAGCTACTTGAGTATTATTGCGCTTGGCACGAACGAGTGCCTGCGGCAAGCGATCCTTCAAGAGCGTACGATTAGGCAAGTCGGTAAGTGGATCGTAGTGTGCTTGGTGGTATAGTTTTTCTTCCCAGCTCGCATTCGACAACGCGACCGTCACTCGATCAGCAAGACGACGGGCCTGCGTGGCGTCCTCGTCACTAAGCTCGGTGTGTTCCATAAAAGCGACGGTGATCAATGCAGACAACTCATCGTCGACAAAGATGGGCAGCACAACATGAGATTTAGTGCCTTTTTGCGCTAACGGTTGTACGTACTCGGGTATGCGTTCGCCACTTCGAATTTGAAAATGCCCAGGGTTATCATGAAGTATCCGTATGTCTTCGGTCGATATCGCAATATCGTGTGATGTCAGTTCACCAGCGGCGTTTATGCCAGAGAAGGTTCGCCCCGACCGAGGAGAATCAGCATCAATGAGTGTCACGCTAACAAAATCGCAAACGACGATATCGCGCATACGGAGCAGGATAGTCTTGACGATGTGCTTAGTGTCCAACGCCGAAAGTATCAACCGGTCTATTTCGGCCATGGTGGCCAAAACGGTGAATTGGCGTCCCAACCGAAAGGCCATGGTGTTGAACGAGTCGGCAAGTTCTTCGAACTCATCACCACTTTTTACGTCGACTCGGCTATCAAATTCACGATTTGCAATCTTGCGGGTGCCGTCACGCAGGCTCTCGAGCGGCACCAAGCTGCGACGGATCTGGCTGGTGCTAAGCAACAGAACTAGCAGAATAGCCATCAGGATGACCAGCGGGAAAATCTCTTTGAAGGTTGTAAGCGCCTTGAGCGCTTGCGACTTGGACTCGCCGACAACGACGGTCCATTTCGGAACGAAGAATGCAGCCTTGAGAAAGATCGACCAGAAATTGACCAAATAATCATCCTCGTCTTGTCTCCAAGGCAATTCATGTAGCGCAGAGTGCGATTGTTCGAGTTTCGCCGCGCTAGTAACGATGTCTGGTGCGGGATAAGAACAAAATAACATGCGGAATTGCGAATCCAGGACACAGAATTCCATTGTAAGCGTCAATGTATCCCTGATGTCCCAAAGATACACGCTATCTACTTCTCCTACGATAAAGTCACGGGCTGGATTCTTGGGATTAAGCGCTGTGGCTACAAAGATGCGCGGGAGACTCTCATCACGATGCTCGATCGACAAAACGGACTTACCATCGGCGATGTATCTGTACTCGGCCTTAGTGAGTGCTGGTGGCTTCCGTAGGTCCCCCAGGACTGAGGTAACCTGGTTGCCATCAGTCACCAGGCTGATACGGGTGAATCGCTTTTGCAAACGTTCGCCGAAGCTCTCGGCGATCTTATCGGCGGAGGTGCCTGAATCGGCGTAAAAGGCAACCGTCTGTAGCTCGGCTTCTAGCCCCAGTAGCCGCTCCAGGATCGCCATACCAACGGCCTTGCTCGACTGATGTAGGTGTCGTTTTGTCTGCTCGTTGAGGTGTGTCGTTACCTGGCTAAAAGAGAAGAGCGCGAGGGTCGCGACGGGTAAAAGGGCGGACACGATAAACAGGACAAAAATTCGGCGCCCAACCTTGCTGCCAAGGAACGTCGCGTCGATTTTCATTGCGAAAGGCTAGTAGTTGATGGCGAGGCCAACGAAGGCGCCATTGGCGGCGCGAATGACGTCATCATGGCTGGCCTTGGCCGTCAGGGGTTTCTTGCTTTTGCTATCCTTGCCCATGCTATACAGGTCATAATCCGAATTTATTGGATTTAGTTTTTTATCCTTACGCAGTGCCCCTTTCCCTTTTAGGCCGGCGCCGGCGATTCGTAGGTACTGATAGGGGTTGCCCCATGGATCAGTAAGGCCGCCAGCACCCGCGTCGGTGAGGAAGTCAGGGAGTTCTCCTTCATTTACTTCATAGCGTGTAATGAATTGTTCCAGTGATCGGATGTCTGTGGCGGCCGCTGCGTTATTCGTCTGATCCACATAGTTGCTGTAGGTAGGTACGCCGATGGCCACAAGCGTACCCACGAGCGAAAGCACCACCATCCACTCAATGAGCGTAAACCCTAGGTGCCGCTCCGATGGCCCTTTGGTTACGTTGGGGGTTGCTGCCTCAAGGTACTTCCTGTAAAGATAAAGCCAGGTTAGGAAGTTCATAACACCCCCAAAGCCTAGTCTAAAATGGCAAAAACGCCACGAAAATTGGCGCGCCAAAGCCGCCCAATGTTTGTCTATTTTTCTTAAAAACAGGCACTTATAGGCGATGGCCCTGACCTTGGTTTCGCCGCCCAAAACCACAGCCCTGCGTCCCTAAAGATCCCCATCCGAACTCTGGCGCCCGACTAACCGCGTTGGAACGGTCTTCCAAAACCGCGTTAAAGGGTATCAAGACGGTTTCGCCAGTGGCGACAGCGCGAACTACGGATGGAAGCCGCCTATCGAATCGGCGTGGCCGCTGCTCATAGCGATGAAGGCGACGCCTTTAACCATCCGGATACGCAAGGCCCTTGCCGCATACAATGAACGCAGGCGTATAAGCGCGGCCATTTTGCTGGCAAAACATCAACGCAATAGCACTCTAAATCAGGCGAATTCTGCTAAAGTTTCATCCAATGCGTTGAGAAAGTAGTTCGCATCGGCTGCTGTAATGCACATCGGCGGCTTGATTTTTAACACATTGTCGTGAGGCCCGTCGGTGGACAGCAAAATGCCCTTGTGTTTGAGCGCTTCCACGGTGCGGTTCGCCTCTTCGGTTGCAGGCTCCAATGTGTCGCGGTCACGAACAAGTTCGGCGCCGAGGAAAAGCCCTACGCCGCGTACATCACCAATGAGCGAGTGCTTTTGCTGCAGAGACTCGAGTCCTTGTTTGATCAAGCCGCCCACGTGAGTGGCGTTGGCAGCGAGATTCTCGTTACGAATCACATCTAGTACCGCCAGCCCAATCGCGCAAGACACCGGATTACCCCCAAAGGTGTTGAAGTATTCCATGCCCGTATTGAAGGCATCAGCGATCTCGGGACGGGTGACCACCGCTGCTAACGGATGACCGTTACCGATAGGTTTACCGAGCGTGACGATGTCGGGAACGACCCCCTGAGTTTCGAACGCCCACATAGCACTGCCGACACGCCCGAACCCTACCTGCACTTCATCGGCGATGCAAAGCCCACCGGCTGCGCGCACGTGCTCGTAGGCATGTTGCAGATATCCCGGTGGCGGAATGATCTGACCAGCGACGCCGCCAAGCGATTCGGCAATAAAGGCGGCGGGCGGGCGGTCACGTGCCAGCATGGTGTCGATCTGACGTTTGATGGTGCTGGCGTAGTGCCGTCCCACTTCGGGGTCTGCGTACCGGAATCGTCCGCGATAGCCATCGGGGCAGGGGGTGCTCCAGACGTAATCAGGACATCCTGCCCCACCTTTGCCGGCGAATTTGTAATGACTAATGTCGATTAACGAAGACAGATGCCCATGGTAGCTGTGTTCGACGACTAATAAGTCACGTCGTTTGCTGTAAGTCCAAGCGAGTCGCAATGCGAGATCGTTGGCCTCACTGCCGGAATTGACGAAAAAGCATACTGATAGCGGCTGTGGAAAGGTTGCCACTAGCCGTTGAACGTAGTCAACGATATTGTCATGAAGGAAACGGGTGTTGGTATTGAGTTGCGCCATCTGCGCTTGGCCGGCGGCCACTACATTTGAAAATGCAAGTGCGGGGGCCAACCGCCGTTCTTGGGATAGTTTCCAACCCAACCTACGAGGTCACCTTGCTCTATTGCTTGACCGACCCGAAGCCGGTCGAGAGACTGTTCGCTCAAATGACCGTAGAGCGTCCAGAAGGGTATGCCGTCATCGGTGTCATGGCGCAGGATGACGACTGGGCCGAAGTCGTAACGATTACTATTATTGGCGAACGCCTCTACCTTGCCGTTTAGCGGCGCATAGATAGATTCGCCAGCTGGCATGAATAGGTCGATTCCGAGGTGGATGTCCCGCTGCTCTGGCGAATCGGCGATGAGGAAGTGGTCAGATTTATATAGATTGCGCCGTTCCAGGTAGCGCCCGATGCCGATATCGGCACCCGTATCCTTTATCTTCTTGAACAGGTGTTCGCTGAGCTCAGCCGTGCTTGGTGATGCATCAGCATCTTGCATATCCGAGCCGTCGACACTGAGGTCAATAGTTAACAGCCTGGTCGGGTCTGATAGGTCAAAGTCACATACCCTGGCAAACTGATGTCGGTTCTGCTCTAACCAACGGATAATCTTCGGCGCCTTGGAATTTGCGGGCAGTCCACAGGCATCGCGAAGACGGTATATGGCCAGCTCACGATTTTCCGTGGCTAGATATTTGAGTAGTGCTCGAAACGGTTTCTGGCTAACGAGTAGGTATTCGTTTTCCGGATCATCCACGATTTGGCGGGCCGCCATGCAAATACTTGTCGCGATGCGGGCTTCGATTAAATCCAATAGCAACTCGATCTCATCTTCGCACAGTGGATTTTCTGAGTGGTAGGCGGCCAACATAGGTAGCACCGTGCCAACCGGATCCGGATGGCTTGGCATGACGTAGGCGCAGGCAACCGCTATTTCACCGGCTCGATAGCTGTAAAGCATGTCGTTGAAATCAATCAGCCCGACCAGACTACCGTTAGCGTTGAGCACGATATTGTGATCGTTGGCGTCATTGTGGATAATTTGCTTGGGTAGGTCGGCAAGTTGCGGCGACAGATCGTTAGTCAGGCGCGAAATCACGTTGGCAACCGTCTCGCGCATCACAATGGGCTCGATTTGCTCGATTACTTCGAGCTGGCGGTCGATGTGTTGTAGGTCCCAAAGATAGTCGCGGACCATGGTTGGGTGCGAGAAGTTCACGAGTGCCTTATCGAGTTTGGCGAGAAACGCGCCAAGCTCTGGACCACTCTTCGCGACATCTGGTTTTGCTTCGGCCCAGAGCTTGCCGCTCAGCCAAGTGAGTAGACGCGTTGAGCGCGTAGCACCAGCAGCGTCTACCCATACACCGGTTTCATCACCGCTTTGGGTCGTTACGACGCGGGGAATACAGAGATCAGGCGCTGTGCTTTCCAGATAGGCGAGGGCCTTGTTCTGAAGATCCAGAACCGACCCAGCACGACCGGGCAGGTAGATCTTTAATAAATACTGATCGCCCGAACCGGTACGGATGTGAAAATTAAGGTCAAGCTCACCCGGCAACCGGTTCGCGGAGGCACTGATACCATAAAGCTGGCGCAGGATGTTTTCCGCGTCTGTCGTGGAGAGTGCTCTCATAACCTACTGAGTGGCTTCCTGGTCACGAAGGAAAGTCCAACCCATGGAAGCCAAGCGTAACAACGACAATCGCCGGTAGAAACATATTAACAAGCATCACGAAACCACTGACTTGCCGTAAAGTTGGTCCTCATCCCTGTCTCCTTGGTAGCGGTTAACCCTAAGGCTTACCTTACCAAGCTCATGGTAAACGTGACAGGGCGAAAGCGTTGATGTGGTACGGGCATGTAGCGGGTGATGGTGTCCTAATTAGCCTGGGCGCGTAGGTTCAAAACTCATATGCGAGTTTAACAAATACACTTTTGACGTGTTTGCTAGCACTTATCCCGAAAGCATCCCCCGATTCGAAAATGGCGGCGGCTAGATCAATCTCGAGATTCTCCCACTTGCGTAATTCGACCAGCAAACTGAGTTCCTTACCAATGTCCTTGCTATCGCCGGTGGGGTCGGCTTCGATGCGTGTCTCGCGTAAGAAGGGAGCAGGGTACACCTGCCGAAAGCGATGATAGCCAAGCGTCAGGTAAATTTTTGCATGAACGGGGAAGGTCAGCGCAACCGTGCTGACGCGTAGGTTTGATAGCTCGGGTCTAAGTAGTTCTCCGTAGGTGCGGAATTCTTCGTCACTATCTTGAAGACCCGTTTGGCGGAAGCTGCGGTCCGTATCGTCGGCGAGATCTTTGTCGCCCGACCCATGGGCGTGACTAATGGTTACGGTAGGCGCGCCCCGCCATGGTAGCGTCCATATAAGGCCCAGGTCTATCGCCCAACCCCGAATGTCACGTCGCGTGAGGGAGCCCACCCGACTCAGGCCGAGTCCGGCGTCGTTGAAGTCGAGCAAGGCTTCATCTCCATCTACCATGGCAGCGTCTACCCAATAGCTGAGCCCACGATCTCGGGATAGAGGTATTTCACCACTGGCTCGAAGCCCAAACCAGTTTAGATCAGCATCACTTTCATCCTCGCGGGCAGTCTCGATAATACTGCCTACGGGCAAGATTCCTGAATTATCACGTTGACGTAGATAGAATGCGGCAAGATCGAGGGTTTGGGAGACGTGCCAGTTCGCATGTCCCAACAAACGCTCTACGTCCTCTTTCTCCGGGTCAATGAAGTCCTCGATCGACGAGGTGCGGCCCAACTCCTCGCCGTAGCCAACGTAGACTTGCCACCGATCATCCAGATAGTTAAGGCTGATGGCGTCGAGATCATCGTCCCACCACCATCGCCGTGGCTCGAAGAAGTTTTGGTGTCCGATCTTTATCGAATACGGGCTGTCGAAGAGGTTTTCGAGGCGCAGCCAAGTTTCGCCGCGCTCTACGCCTTCTTCGGAAACTCTTGGTGTAGCGTCGTCACGATCTTCTTGTTCGGCTATCAGCTTGAGTTCACCGAATATCGACATTCGTGTACTTGGCCTGTATGACAACTGCGCCTGGATTTCCTGGTCCGACGTTCGAACATTGTCACCCGACTGTTGCCCGAGGGTGACGTTGTTCAATGTAGTGCTGTTGAGTTCGAACCCCCTGGCGATCTCGAAGACTTTCTTCAACCCTTCTTGATCTGGATAGACCCGTCGTTCGATCGCGCGGTCCCCGGTTGTCGCCTGTGACAAGTAGACATGCGATCTTGGGGTCAGGGGTTGAGTGTTTTCGCTGACCGCAACCGGGGCGGCGAGTAACAGCGTTAGGCTAATGACTATCCATGCCACCGCCCATGAGCATAGTTATTCACGTACGAAGGCCCTGATCGGTATGCAAAACCAGAGGGTTGATCCTGACTGGCCTCACCCTCAA
>LXTK01000011.1 GCA_001643475.1 Proteobacteria bacterium SPGG2
GATTTCCTCCAGCACCTCAATCCCGGATACCTTCGGCATGCGCACATCGCTGAGCACGATGTCCGGAGACACCTGTTTGAACTTCTCGATACCGCCGGCTCCGGACAGCTCGGACACGACCTCAAAACCCTCATCCTCCAATAAGACGGTCAGCGACTCCACGAGCCCGAGTTCGTCATCGATCAGAAGCAACAGTGGTTTCTCACGCATCTCTATCCTCGTTCAGGTATGGGTAAGTCGGCATCCGCAGCCAATATCCTGCGATCGTCCACTCCCTGCAGCGGTCGGAAAAGCTGGCCGCGGCGAGGCAGCACAATGGCAAACGTGGCTCCCTCACCCAGCGTCGAACTCGCGATGAGGGCTCCGCCGTGAGCCTGGATGGCTCGGTGCGCAACCGACAGGCCAAGCCCGCTTCCACCTTCCCGTCTCGTGAAGAAAGGATCGAAGATGCGAGGAAGGTCCTCCGAATCGATGCCAGGCCCGTCATCGATGACCCGAATTCGCACCGGCGAAACTGGCCCGCAAGCACTATAGTCCCGCGCCGGTCGACTGCGTGGCCACCAAAATGACATCGCTGACACCCCCTTCCGCACCCAAAAGAAACAAAACGCTTACCGAACACGGCCGGTCTCGCGAAGATCCCTGGTTCTGGCTGCGCGACAAGGATGATCCGGCCGTGATGGAATATCTAACGGCAGAGAACACCTACACCGACGCAGTCATGAAACCCACCGAGGAACTTCAAGCCACGCTGTACCAGGAAATGCGTGCACGGATCAAGGAAGATGATGCCAGTGTGCCACAAAAAGAAGGTGCTTACTTCTATTATTGCCGATATGAAAAGGGAGGCCAATACCCGATAGAGTGTCGCAAGCACGATTCACTAGATAATCCCGAAGAGATCTTGCTCGACGTAAATGAGCTTGCTAAGGAGCGGTCTTTCCTAGAAATCGGTGTTTGTGAAAATAGTCCAGACCATCGCTACCTAGCCTACTCAGTGGACCTGGATGGATCTGAGGAATACACGATCCACATTAAAGATCTAGCCACCGGTGACTTGCTGCAAGACCGTATTGTCCGCACATACGATTCGCTCGAATGGATCAATGATAGCCAAACTTTTTTATATACATTGTTAGACGAGCATCAACGACCTCGACAAGTCTACAAACACCGCGTCGATAGCGACTCACAGCAGGATGAGTTGGTGTATGAGGAAAAAGACCCACGTTTTTTCGTATCGCTTTCTAAATCGGAAAGTGGGCGGTTTATATACGTTGCATGTGAAGGCAACAACATGTCAGAGTGGTACTACTCTGATGCAAATAATCGCGACGGAACTCTGAGGCTGATCGAGCCACGTCGAAAGGATCACGAATATGATGTATCTGACCACGATGAGCGGTTTTTTATTCGTACCAATATTGATGGTGCTAAAGATTTCAAGATCGTGGAAACTGCCATTAGTACACCGACCTCAGACAAGTGGAGGGACTTTATCGAACACGAGCCAGGCCGTCTGATAACGGATTTTCTCGTTTTCAAAGACTATTTGACGGTCGAGGAAACACATGCTGGCCTGCCGCAGATACGTGTGCTTGCTCTAGAAACTAGCGAGAGCCGCTATATCAAGTTCGATGATGAGGTCTATGATGCGGCGCTGGTACCAGGCCGCGAGTTCAATACGAGTACGCTTCGCTTTATGTACACGTCGTTGGCAATACCGGCTCAGATCTATGATTACGAAATGCCGAGTGGACAACGTACGTTGCGCAAGGAGCAAGAAGTTCTGGGGGGCTTCCATCGCGGGGACTATGTATCGCAGCGGCTGTTTGCCAAGAGCAGCGATGGCGTCAATATTCCTATATCGATTCTCCATCGAAAAGAAACGCCCCTCGATGGCACTGCCCCACTGCTGCTCTATGGTTATGGCTCTTATGGCAGCAGTATACCGGCCAGCTTCAGTTCTACCCGCTTTAGCTATGTTAACCGTGGTTTTGTGTATGCGATAGCCCACATTCGTGGTGGTATGGAGCTAGGCTACGATTGGTATGAGGGCGGCAAGTTGATACAGAAGAAGAACACCTTCAACGACTATATCGCCTGCGCGGAAACCCTCATCCAGGAGAATTTCACAGCAAAGAATAATATTCTGGCCGTTGGGGGTAGTGCGGGAGGAATGTTGATGGGGGCGGTAGCCAATATGCGTCCTGACTTATTCAAGGCTATCATCACCCATGTACCGTTTGTGGACGTTGTAAATACCATGCTCGACGACACGTTGCCGTTAACTACCATGGAATACAACGAATGGGGTAATCCCAACGATAAGGAATATTTTGACTACATGCTATCGTACTCACCTTACGACAACGTGACAAAGCAGGATTATCCACACATGTTGATAGTGTGTGGCCTCAACGACCCTCGAGTCACCTACTGGGAATCTGCCAAATGGATCGCTAAACTTCGTGCGATGAAAACCGATCATAATCTGTCACTGCTGAAGGTGCACATGGACTCTGGCCATGCCGGCGCCTCTGGCCGCTTCGACTTCCTCAAGGAAGTAGCACTTGACGTAGCGTTCGCTCTAATGGTTTTCAAGAAATAATTGACGTCAGCCGCCACGCTCTGCTAGGCGCAGCTGATTCAGTAAGAAACCATTATCCATCTCGATCAGCGGGCGTGGTTTGGCGATAGCATATCCCTGCGCATAATCGACACCGATTTCTCTCAGCTTCCAGAGAATCGCTTCCTTCTCCACAAATTCCGCCACCGTCTCTTTACCCATGACATGACCCATCTCGTTGATCGCCTTCACCATCGCGTAGTCAATTGGGTCATCGGCAATGTCTTTCACAAATATTCCATCAATCTTTAGGTAATCCACGGGAAGGTTCTTCAAATATGCGAAAGAGGACATGCCTGAGCCAAAATCATCGAGCGAGAACCGACAGCCCAAGTCTCTGAGAATGGACATAAACCGGATTGCTTTCATTAGATTGCTGATGGCGGCCGTCTCAGTAACTTCAAAACAGATCTTTTCCGGCGGGATGCCGGATTGCTTGAGTTCCTTGATGATGAATTGCATAAAATCCGCATCGCCCAAGGAATGGCCAGAAAGATTAATCGTGCACAGCTTCAAGTGATCAACTTGTTCCGGGTGCGACTGTA
The DNA here is from genome assembly GCA_001643475.1 of Proteobacteria bacterium SPGG2. Taxonomy (GTDB): domain Bacteria; phylum Pseudomonadota; class Gammaproteobacteria; order Acidiferrobacterales; family SPGG2; genus SPGG2. Next base: position 3,175 of record LXTK01000011.1, read on the forward strand.
GCCACTGAAGAGCGGTTTTCGTTACCCAGCGATCTAAACCCAACATCAGATTGTAGCGCTCGGCTGCGTGCAGGAATGCTCGTGGCGCAATGATGTTGTTGTCCTCGTCTTCCATGCGAAGTAGGAACTCAAAATGTACGCCCTCTTCCTCGCCGCTAACCGGGACGATGAGTTGATAGTAAAGATGGAAGCGACCCTCCTGAATAGCTTCCGTGATACGAGACACCCACTGCATTTCGCCGTGTCGCCTAACGAGTGTGCTGTCATCGTCACGATAGACATGAATACGATTTCGCCCCGCATCCTTAGCAGCATAACAAGCTGCATCGGCAGTACTCATAATCTTCGACAAACTCCCACTATGTTCGGTGATGGGCACCAGGCCGATGCTGACCCCTAGCGTAAAACTCTTCCCTTCCCAGACAAATCGAAAGTCCTGTATGGTTTCCAGCAATTCGTCAGCGATTCGCGATGCCTGTTCGGCCGGACAGTGTTCAAGCAATACGCCAAATTCATCCCCCCCTAGGCGGGCTAATGTGTCATGCTTGCGTACTTTCCTATACAGCTCGGCGCCCAGCTGTCGAAGAAATTCATCACCCGCCGTATGACCGCATGCATCGTTCACAACCTTAAACTGATCTAAATCCATGTAAAGTAACGCATGTTCGGAAAGCTCACTTCGAGTCACGTTAAGCGCAACCTCAAGACGTCGTTCGAATTCGCGTCGGTTAACGAGCCCCGTTAGCGGATCGTGGGTAGTCTGAAAAGATAGATCAGACTGATAACGCTGAATGGCATCCCGCATCGCCGTAAACGTGCTCACCAGCGTGCCCATTTCGTCGGTGCCAGGCTCTGGTAACGGTGTTTCGAAGTTGCCCTTTGCAAGTCGTGCCGATGCCGTAGAAAGCGCTTTAATTGGCCGTCTAATGACCAACTCGAAAATAACCGCAATAGTCACCGTTAGTATCAATAAGATTACCAGAAATATCCAGATGGAATATCGCTGCAACTCGTGAACAGCACGAAGTCGCTCGGTCGTGTCAACGGTAACAAGAAGTGCGCCCAGCGGCTTGCCGGCATGGCTCATCGGTTGTCGCAACGTGTATACTGCATCGCTCTGCGGTAGTCTTTTTGTTTTCGTTTCCTTTCGATATAACTGCTTACCGTTTGTATCGAGCAATCGAACTCCGCGCCACTCGGAATTGTCGAGCAACAACTTACCCAAGCTATCATACACACTTCGCCGCTGGCCTTTGGCAAGCAATCGCGCCATGTTCTGTCCGATAGCATCTATGCGCGCCATCAGCTGCTGTTTGTGTCTGGCTTCAGCAAAGTCGGTGAATTGCGGCAACCAACTTATGTTGACATAAGCAATCATCAACATACCGATCACGATTAGCGGTAAAAACAGTTTGACTCGCAGGCTCATATCAATTACTCAACCTCTTTTTGGGAACCACCTCGATGTACTCATTTAGTGGGGTCGGCTCCATGATTTCAAACCCTTGTGCATAATCCACGCCTAGTTCCTTCAGCTTCACGAGAACACTCTTCTGCTCCACTGCTTCGGCAATCGTTAGGATGTTCATGACATGACCAATCTGATTGATTATCTCGACCATCGCATAATCAACAGGCTCGTTGGCGGTGTCTTTAATGAAACTACCGTCAATTTTCAGGAAATCGACCTGCAAGTTCTTGAGGTAGGCGAATGAGCTGAGTCCACTACCAAAATCATCAAGCGCAAAAAAGCAGCCCATGTCCTTTAGTACAGAAATAAACCGCATGGCGCGAGTTAGATTGGCGATCGCCGCCGTCTCGGAAATCTCAAAGCAGATATTCTCCGGTGCGATCGAATTTTGGCGAAGCTGGTCGACCACGAAGTCTAGAAAGCGTTCGTCCGAAAGCGACTGGCCAGAGAGATTGATGGCATAAAGGCCTATATCGGTCTGTGAGCTCCCCTGCACGCCACGCATGAATGCGCAGAAGGCTCGAAGGACCCAGCGATCAATCGTAGGCATTAGGTTGTAACGGTGCGCCGCTGGCAGAAACGCCGCCGTTGATATGGGTTCTGAATTCTTGTCCAGCATGCGGATGAGGATCTCGGAATACGCCCGTCTCTCAGCCTTGTCAGAAAGCGGCATGGCCTTCTGTTGATAAAGCACAAATCGGTTTTCTTCCAAAGCCTCGCCGATACGCGATACCCACTGTCTTTCGCCATGGCGGCCGGCTAGCATCGTGTCATCTGGTTGGTAAACATGAATGCGGTCGCGCCCATGACCCTTGGCCACGTAACACGCGGAATCTGCTGCACTCAGCACTTCGGTTAAGCTTCCACTTTCAGATGTAATGGGAACAAGACCGATACTAGCCCCCACCTCAAATACTCTCTCTTGCCAAGCGAATCGAAAGTCCCGAACAATCTGGCGAAGCCCTTCAGCAATCGCCTTTGCCTTATCCATCGGACAACCTTGCAACAACACCCCAAATTCATCGCCACCCAGACGCCCAAGGCTGTCAGTCTCGCGCACTCCGGTCTGTAGTTGCGCCGCAAGCTGTCGCAGTAGTTCGTCACCGGCGACATGTCCGCACATATCATTGACAATCTTGAACTGATCTAAATCTAGGTAGCACATGGCATGTTGACGGTCGTCGTTACGGGCACTTTCCAGTGCCTCCGTCAAGCGCAACTCGAACTCGTGTCGATTGATTAGGCCGGTCAATGCGTCGTGGCTCGCTTGGTAGGACATCTTCTTAGCCACGCCGCGCATTTCCGTGACATCATGAAACACTAGAACTGTACCTACGTCTTGAAGATCGCGGTCACGAATTGGTCCCACCGTTACTTCAATGGAACACTCTCGGTCCTCGTTACGATGTATTAGCAGTGTATGGCCGGGTAGCCGCATACTAGCGCCCTCGTTCAGACAGAGCCTAACGGGATCAGGTAGAGCTTGGCGCGTAGTCTCATCAATGAGCTTGAGCACATTACTCAATGGCTGTCCGCGTGTGTCGGCATCGAGCCAACCAGTAAGCTGTTCGGCCACCGGATTAAGATACTCAACGGTACCGTCTAGGTGCGTAGTGATAACGCCATCACCGATAGACTCCAATCTTAGTTGTGCAAGTTCCTTTTCCCGGTGCAGCGCGATTTGAGCTTGTTTGTGTTCCTCTATTTCTGCTTGAAGTTCTGCATTAGTCCGCTCAACATCAATTTTCGCATTAGAGATTTGATCAATCGACTCCAGGTTTTCGAACCTTAGTTGCAATGAGCGGGTAATGGTTGCATGCATTGCCTTACCGGTGGCCACCATGGCTGATGCAAATACGAGCACCATGATGCCTATAAAAGGATACACGTTGCCCCCTTTGGCAATGAGCAGCACTGCAAACGGCAGTAATGTCGGAAACGAAAAGGCTATGTAGGCGCTGATGACCGACGCCAAGTACGGAGCCGCTCCCGCTACAATCCCCCCTAACAGGAATGCCAAAAAGACCTGATGAAATACCGAGTCTTCTGAGAAGAAGACTGTTCCCGCCAATCCCCAAGCAACGCCCGCCGCGGCCGCACCAAGGACGAACAGTGCGCGCCATCGTTTTATATCTTCCACCACACCCGTAGCACGCCGGTACTTTCGAACTAACAGGTAACGACCTAGGGTGATAAAAGCAATAAACGAGAACCAACCAAGTAATAACTCGTGTGCGACCACATCCCACAACACAGCCACCACCAGGATGGAGCACAAAAGTGTCACAATGAGGCCGCTGGTCGCCTGCGAATACAGCAAACCCACCTGTTCCACAATTACATTTCGCGCCCGGTCGGCTATGCGATCTGGATCACGAGTTTTCGTTATCGTCGTCGCTGACAATTCGGTTGCTCTCGTCATTCAAGTTCTTGCTTGTGGGGCCTATCTCAGGTAATAGCCGTCGATGGCTTGACGACGGCGTGCACCAACAACCTATGCAGCACGCAATGTGCCGTGAGCATCCTGGCTGGGGGATCTGGTCCAACCCGAGAGGTCGCTAGCGTCGCGAGGACTTGTGACTGGGCGGAATTAGTCAATGAATATCAGACGCTTACACTAGCATCTGCAATGCCAACACTGCTCTTGCCATCCTGGCAGACCCGTATTTCCCATCGTCCAACTCTAGTATAGTACGCCCCGGCGTCGGTGGGGCTGGCGCCTCGGCGAGGCCCACGTAGCTTTTGGTTCTCGGGTGAGAGCAGCACCGAGCAACCGTTTAGGCGAGCCATCCGTACAAAGCGCTTGTGTTATGATGTTAATCAAATAAGCTCGGCAAAACATTTATGGCGAAAAAGCGCATCTACAAAATCATCTTCTTTAATCAAGGAACGATCTATGAGATCTACGCGCGAGACGTGCATCAAGAGGGATTGTACGGATTCGTCGAGGTGGAAGGGCTGATCTTTGGAGAAAAGTCGTCGGTGGTGATCGACCCGTCCGAGGAACGGCTAAAGACCGAGTTCACCGGTGTTCAAAGAACGTTCATTCCCATGCATTCAATAGTTCGAATCGATGAAGTGGAAAAGAAAGATGTGGCCAAAATCACGCCTGTATCGGGGACAGGTCACAACGTCGCTGCATTCCCGATGCCGATCTACACACCAACCGATGGGTCTAGTAAGTCCTGAAGTATCAGCTGACTAGGTATTAGACGCTGAACACAGTTGTTCGTAATCTACGTAGCCCGGGAAGGTAGCGCCCTCACCACAATAAGAACACTCAGCGTTCGCGTCGAATTTAAATTCGGTGAACTGTGCGCGTAGTGCATCATAGTACAACATCCTACCGATCAATAGATCGCCGACAGCAAGCACGATTTTGATAGTCTCCACCGCTTGCAGCAGTCCGATCACACCCGGCAATATCCCAAGCACACCCGCCTCGGCACACGAAGGTGCCATTTCGGCCGGTGGCGGTTCAGGATACAGGCAGCGGTAACAAGGCCCCCGTCGTTCCTTCCAAGCTGGCCAAAATACAGACACCTGCCCTTCGAATCGGTATACGGCACCGTGCACATTAGGGATGTTGAGCTTCACACAGGCGTCATTGACGAGATAGCGCGTCGGAAAGTTGTCTGAACCATCTACAACCACGTTGTAACCGGTGAAAATCTCATCCACGTTACTGCTGTCCAAGCGTGTCTTATACCCGACAACGTTGATCGTCGGATTGAGTGCTTCCAGCGTTTCGCGGGCAGATGCTACCTTGGACGTCCCTACCCGTGCCTCGGTATGCAGAATTTGACGTTGCAGATTGCTACGATCAACAACGTCATCATCCACTACACCCAAGGTACCGATCCCAGCTGCCGCGAGATAGAATGCGGCAGGTGATCCCAAGCCGCCAGCACCGACCAGAAGTACCTTGCTATCTATCAGTTGCAGCTGCCCACGTTCGCCTACCTCCGGCATCAGTAGGTGGCGCGAGTATCGTTCGCGTGCACTGGCATCAAGGACACGCGGAATCTCGAAAGGCTGGCCATCATTCTTCCATCGTGCGAAACCGCCAACCACCGATCGGACATCCTGATAACCGAGTCGTACTAACGCCTCGGCTGCAAACAAGGAACGTGTACCGCCACTGCACATAACAAGAACCGTGCGATTCATATCTGGAATTACATCCTCAACGCGCAATTCCAAGTATCCGCGACCCAAGCGGTACGCACCGACCGGACTGCCTGGCAAAATCTCGTCAGGCTCGCGCACATCCAGCACGGCAGCACCCTGCTTCTGCAACTGCACCGCATCCGTGGGCGTCACTTCGGGGATGGCGGCTCTGAGCTCGCATAGACGACGATCTCTCGCTGCCCCGCCGGCGACGGCTGGCACAATCGACACCACATCATCGTCAGACACAGAAGTCGCTAGACCATCGAGCGCACGCACATTGTCGCTACCAAGATAGATGTTGACGAAACCACGAAGCTCGCCCTGCGGGTTGATTATGCGCTCGAGCAGCCCGGCATGCGTAGTGCCCAGTGTCTTTAGGACGTCGTCAATCGTTTCCCCTTCGACACGAACTGTATCGGCGCCCGCCGTAAGGGGGCGCAGGGGTGTAGGAATTCGTACCGTCACCGTGGACATGGTTCTATACATTCCTCAACGAACCGCTCGCTGGCAAGGCGCCAACAGCGGAGATCATGCACGCCATCGTGTTTAACCGCCACTATGAGATATGACCATCCCTCCCAGGCAGACTCACGATCGGTTTCCGATGGCTGGGCCGAATGATCCGGATGCGAATGCCAAACTCCAACGATTTCCAGGCCCTCATCACACGCCTGCTTGTCGGCCGCGATGAAGTCCTGCGGATCCAATTCGTACCGGTCGTGCGCACGTTCCCGGTTCAGGTTTCTCGCCTGCACGACACGACTCACTTCGACATGATCGTTTGTCTGTTGGCCAACAAGCAACCCGCAAGTCTCAGACGGGTAGCCGGCATGCGCCATCCCCTCGAGATCTGTGCGTGCATATTCTGGCAGATGCAAGGTTGTCATCACATAAATACTATACTGAAATGGTCAGGAATATACCATGCTAAAAAAGTAGGGTATTTTTGCAACCCGCCCTTTTAGTTAGGTTACGTGCGTCCATGGCTACGCCCCCTGCCCGGTTGCTTCGAACACACCGAGCGATTAGCTTTCGATAAAACCCGTGCAAAAATGATGCTAGCCTTCATCACAACCCGAATAAACACAACCTTTGGATAAACAACTATATGACCATAACCGTTCTGGTCACCGGTGGCGCTGGCTACATTGGTTCGCACACATGCCGCCAACTCATCGATGCTGGCTACAGCGTTGTCGTTCTCGATAACTTCTACTCTGGGCATCGGTGGGCGGTTCCGAAAGAAACCACTTTGGTTGAAGGCGACGTCGGCGATGTAACGCTAGCACGCGAGACCCTGACACAATATGGGATAGAGGCAGTCATACATTTCGCCGGTCACATCGTGGTGCCTGAGTCCGTAGCCAACCCGATCAAATACTACCGCAACAACACGATTGCCTCTTGCAATCTTGTCGAGGCGTGTGTCGACGTCGGCGTCGACAAGTTCATATTTTCCTCGACCGCCGCCGTATATGGCATCCCAGCCGTGTTGCCTGTTAGCGAAGATGCGGTAGCGGCCCCAATTAACCCATATGGTATGTCCAAGCTAGCCACCGAGTGGATCCTGCGTGACGTGGCCGCAAGCCTAGACGGGCAACAGAACAAACGCGGCTTTCGTTATATGGCTCTGCGTTATTTTAATGTCGCAGGCGCACGACTGGATGGAACTCTAGGACAAGCCACCCCGGAAGCCACCCATCTGATTAGGGTGGCGGCCGAAGCTGCTTGTGGCTTGCGGGACAGTATCACGATATTTGGAACTGACTACCCGACCGAAGACGGTACGTGCGTTCGTGATTATATCCATGTCGATGACCTAGCGATGGCGCACCTCGCTGCCCTCACCTATTTGATAGATGGGGGCAAATCACAAACATTAAACTGCGGCTATGGCATAGGTTTTAGCGTACGCCAAGTGTTAGACACAATACAGAACGTGAGTAACACTGAACTCAATATCAGAGAAGGTCCACGGCGTTCTGGCGATCCACCGAGCTTGATTGCCAATGCGCAACGTATTCGAGACACCTTGGGCTGGAGACCTCAGCATCAAGACATCAGTGTAATCTGCCGCTCTGCCTACAATTGGGAGAAAAGCCGTAGGAACACGCCCACTCGACGCTGATAGGAACTCTATCACCATGAGCTGTGCTAAACACGGTAACTGATAACAATAACTCGTTTAGAATACTGAGTCTTATGCGTCTTTTCTCCAAGCTCTACGATCGGGCCTTGCGCTGGGCAGCTCATCCCCACGCATCTCGCTATCTGGCAGCGCTTAGTTTTACCGAATCATCGTTTTTCCCTATCCCTCCCGACGTGATGCTAGTCCCCATGTCATTGGCTAAGCCACAGCGCGCCTGGTATTACGCCACATTGACGACAACGGCATCGGTGCTTGGTGGCGTCCTGGGCTATGGAATCGGTTTGTTAGCATTCGACGCCATCCAACCGACGCTGCAAACGCTCGGCTATTGGGACGAGTACGAATTGGCAAAGCAATGGTTCACCGAGTGGGGATTCTGGGCCGTACTCATAGCCGGCTTTTCACCCATCCCGTACAAGGTCTTCACTATCACCGCCGGCGCAGTTACGCTTTCGTTCCCTCTATTCGTCATTGCATCGCTTATGGGTCGTGGTGCCCGCTTCTTTCTGGTGGCGGGCATCATAGCCTGGGGTGGTGAAAGAATGGAGCGCGCGTTACGATCTCATGTTGAGACCGCAGGATGGTTGGCGCTGATAGTGCTTGTTGGCGCATACCTTTTCCTGCGGAAATAGCTATCGGGCAGAGATGAAAACTGAGCAGCTAGATCCCATTGTCCTGTTTCGCAGCTGGCTTGAGGAGGCTGAAAGAAGCGAGCCGGAGGATCCTTCGGCGACGGCACTCGCAACTGCCGATACCGCTGGCGCGCCCTCAGTGCGTATGGTGCTATTGCGCGGTTTGAGTGAGCGCGGGTTCGTGTTTTTCACGAATCTCGAGAGCCGCAAATCGAAGGAGCTGTTAGCAAATCCCCAGGCGGCGTTGTGCTTTCATTGGAAATCGTTAAACCGCCAGGTACGGGTTGAGGGCTCAGTCGAGTTGGTTAGTGATGAGGAAGCAGATGACTATTTCGCATCACGCGAACGTAGCTCGCAGATCGGTGCCTGGGCGTCGCGCCAATCGCAAACCTTGTCCGAGCGCTTCGAGCTCGAGAAACGCGCCGCGAAGTACACGGCTAAGTTCGGTGTTGGCAAAGTGCCGCGCCCCGCTTTCTGGTCTGGTTTCCGGCTGTATCCAAAACACATCGAATTCTGGCAGAAACGTCAATTCCGTTTACACGAAAGAGTTGTTTACAGCCGCAATGACGATGGTTGGACGACGGAAATGTTATTCCCATAGTCTCGTAAGGCCCGCATTCTCACGTCAAAACCGACGAAGATCGTGATCCCCGTGGCACACTTCATTCTACCGCTGGCATTGATAGTCGCTCTTTTGCCAACGTTCAGCTACGCCAACAAATATGCGCCACCCGGACTCTACGATGTGGAGTACCTGACTCTAGACAACGACTTCAGAGTCGTGCTCAAACACCGCCAGCATGCACACAATGTGGCAATCCGCTTAGTGATTGATGTTGGGCACCGACATTTTCCATGCGAAAAGCGCGAAACTGCACACTTTCTCGAACACTTGTTATTCACCGGCACATCAAAGCACACGGAGACGGAGCTCGACAGGTTGGTCGAGGATCATGGGGGTACGTGGAACGCAGTGACCAGCCAATCCAACACCGAGTATCAGATAGACATCTTCGATGAAAACCTAACCCTGGCTATCGATACTCTTTTCGAGATCATCACTGATTCCCTACTAACACCAGAAAAAGTCGAGCACACACGGAAGATCATACACAAGGAACTGGGTGGCAAGACCTCCGCGCTGCGGCGCTGGCTATACAAACGTGGCATCGGCAAGTCGGCGGCTGCTAAGTCACAAGAGTTGCTGCTACCGGGCACGGGAGTCGTCTGCCCAGAGTTAGATACACCGGAAGGAATCACGGTTGCTGATATCGAACAGGCCTACCAGCGATACTACACCCCGAATCGTATGGCCCTGATCGTTGTGGGCAATTTCGATGAAGCTCGCTTGCGCGCACAGATCAATAATACCTTCGGTCAGCTCAAACCCGCCCTTGCCAACAGCGGTGAGCTACGCAAGCCACCCTATCCGAGTGGCGCGGCCGAAGTGACAGGCACGTTGGCACCGCTATTAGGCTCCAGTGGCAGCGTCAGTCTCGTCTATCGTACTGATGGCAGCAACTCATCAGACATCTACGCGCTATGGGTGTTGAACGTGTTCCTTGATCGCGTGTTGTACGAAAAAATTCGCATCCTCGAAGGGTTGTCATATAGCCCCGAAGCATACTACATCTGGGATCTTGATTACGGGCTGTTTGCTGCAACGGCCGATAGCGAATTCGATAAATTGGATTTGGTAAGGACTATGATGGATGAAGAACTAGCGAAGCTAAGAACTCAACCCCCACCTACAGAAGATATAGAGGCAGCTAAACAGCGAATACTGTTGGCACGGGTTCAAGGTTATGAGTCAAACGCTCAAGTCGTGAACTACTATGTCAACAATCTCCATGAATTGAAGAGTCTTGGTCGCCTAACAAATCACGAACAGGCGATAGAAAAAATAACCCCGAAAGACATTCACGAAGTAGTTAACAAGTACCTGCGTAACGACCGACAGGTAACCGTCTGGTCGACACCAACACTAACGTACACGCAGTTCTTCTCTTGCTTGGCTGCTGCCCTAGTAGTTCTACTATCGGTTGTTGTCTACGTGTATTGGCGTATTAGGCAACGAAATACACCGACTAAGGCAAGTTCGTCGCTCTCTCGTCCCTAACTTTCTATGAAGACCAAGGTCGTTTGTCGTACGCTTTGTAGACGGTGCGTCCCTGCACCACTTTCTTTCCATACATCAACTCTTACTGTGCAACATGCCTGGTAGGTCTATAAGGCTACGGATGTATTTCTTGCCACATCGCCGTTAGCCACTTGATGAACCCGCAAGCCTCTCCAACTTGAACTGAGCACCATCGAAGAATCTGACTGTATCCGGCAATTCCTTATCTAGTAGGTGAGTCAGAGAGGCATGATACGCGCGCTTTAACGTATCAAATGATTCTCGACTTCTTCCATCAGGAATATTTTTTCGTGATTTTGTCTGCTGTAGTTTTTCCAGATACCACTTTAACGACGCGTGGTAATGGTCAATCAGACGAGTGTCAGCGATTTGTTTTCGCCCTTCCTCCCGAAGAAACCTTAGAAGTTCCTGTCCGTACTTCACCCGATGCTCGACTTCGACGTCAGCAGGTAATCGCTTTCAGAGTTGATCTACCTTTGCCCGCAACGCGGCGTTGGCCAGCCCCGTCTGCACGTTCTTGAGGTGATTGATTTGATCTTGGACATCGGGCTCGCTTGGTAGCAACTCACCGATCGTTTGGGCAGAGATTAATGCGACCTCACTCTGCGATAACCTAGTCCAAATATTTTTGCTTTCGTTGATTCTGCGAACAGATTCTTCCAGCGCCTCGATTTGCTTTTCGAGTGGCGACCGAGCTTCATCCGCGCTCCTGGTCCTCGAAGTAAGGTAACGCCAGAAACGAAAAGTAGGATAGATAACAGCGATCGCAATCGCGAGCACCGCGAAGTCGTTGATGATATCCATATAACCTTCCTGGTTTCGTGTCCTGAACTACCGTGAAAAGAAGCAGGTTTCATGCCAATCGGGCCGGCCGTAGTCATACCGCAGAGGGATCAACCACTTAAGACTAAGGGGTGGTAACAATATCCGTCCCCGCGGCCAAATGTAACCATTCCGGCTAGCGCATGCCGCATTTCCTGTCGAATACTCCCGGCCAGACGCCAGAAAATTGACGCCAACAAGATAATGGATCGCTGATATTCCAAGATCCGGCCGCGCCCACGGCTAAGACCGTGAACAACCGGCGTAAGATCACTCATTGCGTAACTATTGGCAATATGCTACCACCTTCATAGCGCTGGCAAGCACACAGATGAGCAGGATGGCTTTATGCTCTCAGAGGATCTTCCCATGAGCAAAGACACAATGCGCACGACGATCCCCTTTTTGATTCCATTGGCTGCGTTTGTGGTCATTGTTGCTGGCATGCGTGCCGCGCAACCATTGTTAGTACCGCTTTTACTGGCTGCGTTTATCGCCGTCATCAGTGCGCCGCCGCTATTTTGGTTGCAGCGAAAGGGTGTTCCCACCATATTTGCAATATTAATCGTTTTGGTGGTCGTTATTGTTATCGGCTTTATAATGGCGACCTTAGTTGGCACGTCACTAAACGATTTCTCTCAGTCATTACCAAAATATGAAACACTCGTGCGAGCACAAGCAGCGTCGATCCTCGCATGGCTGACAGGTTTGGGTGTAAAGGTTTCTGAGCAGGAGTTGCTTGAGGTATTCAACCCGGCTGCCGCCATGAATCTAGTTGCTAGTATGCTCAACGGCTTGCGTGGTGTGCTTACTAATTCGTTCCTTATACTGCTTACGGTCATTTTCATCTTGCTTGAAGCATCCAGTTTTCCCGCCAAGTTGCATGCCGTCTCTGGTAGTGTGCAGGCTTCGTTGGCCGGCTTCGATAAGTTCACCGAGAATGTTAAACGCTATATGGCAATCAAGACGGTCGTCAGCCTGGCAACCGGGGTAGCGATCGCCACCTGGCTTGCTGTCATCGGGGTCGACTATCCGCTGCTGTGGGGACTACTGGCATTTCTGTTCAATTACATCCCTAATGTTGGATCAATTCTCGCCGCATTCCCAGCCATCCTGTTGGCGCTGATCCAACTCGGGGTAGGCGCGGCATTATGGTCAGGCCTCGGGTACCTAGTGGTAAACATCGTTCTGGGACAGGTGATCGAACCGCGCTTTATGGGGCGCGGATTGGGACTGTCCACTTTGGTGGTGTTCGTCTCACTGGTTTTTTGGGGCTGGGTGTTGGGCCCGGTTGGCATGTTTCTGTCGGTGCCGTTGACCATGACGGTAAAAATTGCCCTAGAAAGCAGCAATGAAACCCGTTGGATCGCAATTTTCTTGGGCCCAGACGTGCCCCCTTCGGTGGCGCAAGATAATATCGCAGAGGGGGCAGGCACCGAGACACCTACACCTACCGACGAAAGGTCATAATCGACGACAAAAGGCTTGTCGCCGGCCTGATATGGCCCTAAGCTCTATTGTCCGGGATTGGGGCCTTGCTGGAAAACGTTGGCCAGCAGCAGAGAGTGTCTGATAATACGGGCGCCACTAGATAAAACTCGAAACAGCCCATCAGGGAATCCGGCAACAACAAAAGGGCATCGTGTCATGGACCGGGAAGGCCGCAAATCATATCGCGTCCCGCTGGGCGATGAGCACAGCCTCGACATCGTGGTGAAAACCGCGAGCGGGGAGACGTTCTCCGGCGAACTCCTCGATATCACGGCCGAAGGGGCGGGAACACGATTCAAGCGTGAAGTGGGCCCCACCCTGGCCGTCGGTGAGCATACCACCCTAACCTTCACCTCCGCACGTTTACGCAGCCCCGTCAAGATAAATGCCAGGGTCAGGTCGCGAACCGAGTTGGGCTCCTTCCGTAGCTACCGCTATGGATTTGAGTTCGATGAGTGGCAGGAATTGCAAAAACGGTTGTCTGGCGAGATTCACCGGCTGTTCAACCAGCGGACCGTTTACCGTGTAGAACCTGACCCGGCTGAGCCGGTAGACGCCCGGATACAAGTTTCACCGGAATCTTTCCCTGAGTTACCACAGCAATTCGAAGCCAATGGCCGCGTCAGGAATATCTCCCCCGTAGGTATCGCTATCCTCGTCGACCACGAAGTCGAGGCAAAGCTAGCCGCCATCGACCAAGTCACAATCGCCTTCCAATTGCCGGCCAGCGATCAAAAGCTCGAAGTCGTAAGCTGGATTCGAAACCGACAGCTACAGGACGACCGAGTCTGCTATGGGCTGGAATTTGACAAGGATCGTTCGAAGGATTTCGAGAAGCAAAACAGCGAAATCATTAAGTACGTCAGACGTCGCCAGCTCGAAGAGCCGCTAAGCAAACCTTAGCGTTGCCGGCGCACCTACGTCACCAGCTCAACTAGCCATATCTCGCTTCAACCAGACCGGGTTTTCCACATAGCTGTGCATATGGATCACCGATAGATCTTGATCCAATAACACGACGTTATATCCCGGATCACCACCTGAATGAATGATACGTGGGGCCTCAAAATCCATGGCGACTTGATGGTTGGTACTGACGATGGCTGAGAAGGGAATACCGCGCCAACTGCCACTTACCGGTCGATGCACGTGACCAAAAAACAGATGTTTGATATTACTGTAATCCGCGATCAGCTCCGCAAAACTTTCAGGTTCCATCAGTCTAATAGCATCAAGACCACGTATGCCGATATCGAAGGGTGGATGGTGCATGAATAGATAAACAGGTCGCCCGTCTGACTCCTGAAGCCGCTGCCGTAGCCACTCGCGGCGGCTCTCACAATAGAGACCACCACTCTTGCCCTGATCCAGTGTATCCAAGAAAAAGAAATCGCCCACCGCGGTACGCCGTGTGTATTGCACAAAACCGCTACCGTCTTGTTCAGATTCAGGAAAGATTTCCAGGAATCGACGGCGATCATCATGATTGCCAAGCAGAAGATAGAAGGGTATGCGGAGCTGTGCCAGCGCTTCGCGTAGCGCCCGATAGGCGTCGATCTCGCCCAGGTCGGTCAGGTCACCAGTGATGACACAACACTCGGCATCCGAGTGGTTGATATTGATATCCGCAATACAAGTATTCAAACGTTGCAGCGGATCTAGTCCATAGATTTTCTCGCCGGGCGCGATAATATGAAGGTCGGAGATTTGGATAAGCTTCATTCGGGGCATCCCTCTCTTAACAAGCCTACGCGGCAGTGTCAGCGAATAACCGCCGGGCAAAGGCCGGATAAGTGCGGCCGATAGCATCGGCCACCGGCCCGCGGATCAAATCAAGTGTTTCACGGTTGGGTATAGTAGTCTCACCGATGGTTCCCGACATTTCGAACTCGAAGCCCGTTTGTTCCACAATCTCTTGAACCGTGTGACCTGGGTGAATACTGGACAGCCGAAAGCATCGAGAGACCGATTCAAAGGTAAACACACATCGACTTGTGACCAGGGCACGGGGGCCGCCGGGTCGATAAACGTTGCGTGCACTTGTACCCGGAGCGCTCACGAAATCAACTTTGGGCACGAGGACACGCGGCGAGTGCTCTTCTCGAAACAAGATAACGCGTGGGATCAGAAAGTACAGGTAGGCGGAGCCAAAAGATCCGGGAAACCGCACTCCGCTTTGTGGATAGCCGCCAACACCAACCAAGTTGATATTGGCAGCACCATCGATCTGCCCACCGCCAAGAAAGAACGCGTCGATGCGTCCTTGGGCGGCACAGTCGAATAGTTCGCAACCGCCGTCGGTGAAAAAGTTATCGTGCTCACTACCCAGTACGGATACTCGCATTTGTCCACCGGATCGCGCCCGCGCTAGGAGTGCTGCCGCCCCCGGAATGGGTGACGACGCGCCAACCGCAACGTGCCCAAGCCCGTCTAACATTCGAGCGATAGCTGTTATCAGCAACTCTTCGACACGCCAGTGCCGATTCATGCCGTCACTCGCTCAGCCTCAACGTGCGTTCTAAGATAGCCGCGAAACCCGTCTTCGGTAGCCGCCATTTCACAGTACTGCCGCAAGTGGTCTGCATCCGGTGGGTAACAGTCCCGCAGACCGACCGGCCATGCACCATGCTTGGCTCTAGCAAGCGCCGATATGTATAGGGCGGGAATTGTCCCTGCTGCGGTCCGATCGTCGGCCAGCAAATCATTATCGGTCAATGCCTCGACACTAACTAAGGTAGTGCGTGCAGCGTGGGCCATGAGCATAAGCTCGCGCCGCACCCCAATCCAGACATTGCCATTTCGATCAGCGAGCGTGGAATGAAAAAGTGCAACATCGGGACGAATGGCTGGTAGCAACACGATCGGGTCACTATCGCCATTCGCATAGGGATTATCGATTACCCGCCAGTCGTCTCGGTATACCAGCAGGTCCGAGCCCAAGATACCGCGTAGTGGCATGAACGGTATTCCTTTCTCGGCTGCCTGCAGGCCGGCGTGAATGGCGGGGCAGGTCGAATCTCTCAGCTCCAACTTCCCTGCTTTTACAGCGGCCGAAAA